>CAVQCU010000135.1:0-9923 GCA_963710995.1 uncultured delta proteobacterium | reverse complement strand
TATAATAATGCAATCCACCTGAATCCAAAATTTTTCAAAGCATATTATAACAGAGCACTCGCGTATTACGATTTGAAGCAGTATCAGCTATCCATTGAAGACTTCAATAAGGTCATCAGCATAAAACCAGACCATGCTGAAGCGTATAATTTCCGGGGAATTGTTTATTTTATGCAGGGGAAAGACTTTCTTGGATATAGCGATGCGAAAAAAGCTTCTGCATTGGGAATCCACGGATTATTGGACTGGTCAAAAAATTATGGAGTACAGACATTGATTCAAAATGTGCAGTGATAGCAAAATATATTGTTTGTTACACCTACAAATCCTCAGCTTCATGGAATGAATAAAATTGAAGATTAATGTTTGTAAGGTGTAACGATGTTGCTGAAGCGTGCCATTACACATCGCCCTAATGGTCGCCCATGGATAAAGACTTCTATAATTAAGAATCCCTGACGTCTGACAGATTGCCAAACGTATGTCCGCCAGATTCTTTGGAGGCGCAATGAATCTAAAATTATTTGTTGCTTAATAGTTGCCTAATTTTTTTCTTTAACAGTTCCTCTATTTTTCCACTTATGTATTCTTCTTTTTCTTCTATTCTTCTACTTATTATTTTCATTTGGATTTGCATTACTAGCACTATCACCAACAGACAAATAGCAACAATACCAACAATATTATGTTCAGTCATAAATTCCATAGCAGACTCCTCCTGTTAAGTTGGAATTATGCAATTTCAAACAATACTGGTTGTAATATAGCATAAAATTAATAATTTGAAAAACAACATTACAGGAAGTAGGAAACAAAATTATTGATCGCTCAATATTTATAGAGCGAGCCGGGCGGTGAGAAATATTCTATACTTTGAAAGAAGCGAAAACGTTAATTGAAAAATGGCGCATGGAATACAACACATTCAGGCCACATAGTTCCTTGAATTATCGTTCTCCAGCGCCAGAGGCGTACCTGAATTGAGAAATAAAAAATGGCAGAATTCTAACTTAACATGTGGTACAAGTATTTGGGGCAGGTCAGTGACAATCGAAACAATAAGGGTTGCCCGCGACTGGTTGAAAGAGCAGATGAAAGGTGAATGGGAAACCGTGTCTAAATCTATACACGGTTTTTTTCCTAACAAAGCATCCTTTGCCTCATCTAAGGCACAAGGTGTTGGATGGAAGACCATAAAGACATTCCTTGGTGAAGATTGGAAGGAATGGGAAATTCAGAACGAAATAGCTATTATGGTAAAAGAGGATGCTTTCTGAAATAGAATAAGGTGCGAGTAAAGATGGTTCCAAGATTTAACTTATCGAAAAAGCGAAGTCCGGAACAAAAGAAGGAAGTACCAGTTCAGGAGAATTTAATAAACCAAAAGCTCGCAAGCAGAGCATTTGGTTTAAATACAAATCAGCATAACAATACGTTTTTGAATATTGAAATAAGAAAGTGAAAAAATAAATATTATATATATAATTATATAATTATAGAGCAGTACCGCTGTGAACCTTTCAAATAGCAATCATAAATTCTGACAACTACCCGTCACTGAACAGTTGTAGATGAAGTCAACAATTCCACTGGTTCGGGAATCTTAATTTTATTTCTTTCTTCCTGTAAGTGTTAAAATTGAATCTCGGCGATGAGTCGAAGGTTTTAAATGATAATCAATGAAATCAGAAATAGAAAAGGCAGAGCCAATTGACCCTGCCTTTCTATCCCATGGTAAGAACCATGGTTTAAGAAACCCGCTATATAGGGTTCATGTCTTAAACTTTCTCCTGACTCCTGCCAATCCCACAAGACCAAGTCCAAGAAGCAGCATGGTTGCAGGTTCGGGAACAGGGGTTCCTTTGCCTGTGTCATAATTGATATCAGCTGCGAACGAAAGCCCTGTCGGGCCGGCACCACTGTTGCAGACTGCGAATAAAAGGGTGTTAGTTCCAGCAGTGAAATTACCTTGTATTGTATCTGTGATTCCAGTTGTATTATATTCTGTGATATACATTAGCGGATCCAAAAGATTGTTATTGAGAAAAGCATAGGCCAAGTCATCAGCGGACGCATACAGTGTCAATGTTGCGTTTGTAAAGTTAGTAGGTAGGATAAAGGTCCCTTTATACCATCCGCTGTGCCAGAGTCCAGAATAGTATAGGACCGGAGTTTCACTAGTGGGCTCGACGACGTCGGCTGTGTGGCCATTAAGCGTTTGTCGTGTAGTGTATGAATCATCATAGTTTGCGTCCCCTATTTTATTATAGGTCTCATCATTCGCATAACCCCAGGTTGATGATAAGGGATAAGTATTGTTCAATACATCATTTTTCATGACATTGATATCATCTGGATAGGTAGGGTCATCAAGGAATAGTGTGTTCCCAGGTGTCGTACCTATAGTGCCAGTCGAATAAATATATACATCATAGGCAGCAGCTATATTTGTGTATGCGAGTATAATTAAGATTGAAATCATTAAAACAAGTGAATAACTTTTTCTCATATCAACACTCCTTATTACTTTTTTTGTGGATTTTACTTTCATGTACTCTCTCCTAAAATTTTTTTATATAAAAGGCAGAGCCAATAGAACTCTGCCTTTCTATGATAAAACATCATGCCTGAATAAACATTATATGGAAGATTATTTCTGAAACTTCCTCCTAACTCCTGCCAACCCGACTAATCCAAGTCCAAGAAGCAGCATGGTTGTGGGTTCGGGGACAGATGTGGAGTTGTAGTTCAGATAAAAATTATCAAAAGCCACCTCAGTACCAGCAGTCGCGCCATTATTAGAAGGCCATATCGAAAGTTCTAATACCGTCAGGGAGCCTGAAACAATAGAAGAGCTTATTAGCGCCCAATCTGTTCCATTCCAGTAGTAACCATATAGAGTGTTCCCTGTCCTGTCAAATCGAAGCTCTCCGCTATTACCACTTGCCGGCAAAATAGTAATGATATGTGAAAAATCTGTCGTATACGATTCACCTCCAAAGCCATTGTCACTGATTCTCTCAACGGCGCCAAAAGGCGTCTGTATTCCCAACCTTTCTAAATTATCGGCGGACCAATTAATAAGAGTGAAATCGACTGTCGTATCAAAATCTCCGGTGATGCCGGTAGTCGGTAAATTGAAGACAAGATGAACTCCAGCTCCAGAATACGATCCTGCCCCCTGTGTCATAATGACTTCTCCAGTAGACCAGGAAACAGTGCTATTCGGATTACCATTTGAAGTAACTGTCCAGTAAGAACTATTGATCCCCGTAGCGAAATCATCACTGAATGTGTATGCGTAACTAGTAGACACAAAAAGAGTTAAAGGAAATATAACTGCTAACAATATGGGGAATATTGAAAATTTTTTCATTATCGGACTCCTTTCCTTTTATATATAATTTGATTCATCGTTACGCAAATAATGTGCCAGCATTCGCTTGATGTGTAATTCATATAATATATTAAATACTTATGTTAAGCATGATTATATTTTACCTTAATTCAAATAGGTAAAATTGTAAATAAATCCGACAGTTTTTATAGGAAGAATGGGCGTTCTTTGATGATTTTTGATGATTCTATAATAATTATAATAATATGTAGTATTTTTCAAATCTGTAAAATATTCCGACAATGCTTTCAAATAGTAATAGTGACAGATAATATTAGATTGATGATAATGCTTTGTAGGTGTAACAAACAATCACTTACTTCCCTGTTATTGATTCAATCAATTTCTATTCTAATTTCATAATACAAAAACGAACGTTTATAGTGTCGGTTAAAACACTAGGAATATTCTTGACTTATTAATTATCCGCCTATACATAAAAAGTCAGTTTTAGACGTTTTCTTTGTATTGCAGTCGAAACTGATGAAAAAAAAGGAGGTAAAGCATGAGAAAAAAGCAAGTGAATGAGCAACCGACACAAAGAAAAGTAGTCGGATATCTCAGGGTAAGCACAATGAGTCAAGACCTCGATAAAAACAGAGCTGACATTTTAACGTATGCGAACGATCACAAGCTTGGGAATGTCGATTTTGTCGAAGAGATTGTATCGGGAAAAGTATCTTGGAAAAGACGGAGGATCAAAGAAGTCATTGACCAGTTAGACAAAGATGATTGGATTATTGTCGCGGAACTAAGCAGACTAGGACGTTCAATGTTGGAGATTATGGAAATAATCAGCGAAGCGAAGCAGAAGGAAATCAACATTCACGCTATCAAAAATGGATGGACGCTCAACGGAACAATTGAAAGCAAAATATTGTTGATGGTCTTTGCTATGGCAAGCGAAATCGAAAGAGACTTAATCAGCTCAAGAACTAAAGAAGCTTTGAGAGTAAGGAAAGAGTCAGGTGTAAAGTTGGGAAGACCTAAAGGAGCGGGCAAAAGCAAGCTTGACCCGCATAAAGATGAAATCATGGCTTTGCTCAGAACTGGTGTCCCTAAGAAAGTAGTGGCTAGAAAATATGGAACAGCCATTGTCAATCTTTATAATTGGATACTAAAAAACAACCTTGATGTAAAAGTTAGAGAAACAGGAGTAGTAATATGAGCACGAAAAAAGTCATAAAGAATCTTGAAGCGCCAATAGATAGAATATGCGATTTCAGTAGTATATTCTAAAACTCATCCCAATTATTTCTTAAGTAAAATTTCCTTTGCTCGATTAAAGGCAGCTTTGAAATCTGAAGCGCTAACTTCCGCCTTTTTAGTAATATGACTGATCCAATATGGTTCATTCAATCTAGACTTATCAATATAATAGTCAAACCACAGACAATAAATACCATCTTCACAAATTACCCACTCCCCATAACGCTCAAGTATTGGTGGCAAATCATAATAATTTGCGGCCTCTATAATTGAACAAGTGTCCTCTGCAGACTTCGGTGTTCCTGGTCTCGTTACTTCTCCCTTATAGGGACCCGGATTCTTCACTGCGAATGATTCATGATTTTTGCTCATAAGGTAATTCTCCTTTGGAGTGTAGCGAGCGACTGAATTAATTTGTTAAGATTTGTTTTTAATCCATCCTTTTTTTATAGCGTGTTCGAAGATAAGTTGTATCTCTTGTTTGTTCATCCTTAGGTTTTCTCAAGGGGCCTAACAATTAATATCAGAACTTCACTTGTTCCGATTTTTGCAGAAATGTCACAATGTGTCCTTCTTTAGAAGCCAGTTTCTGCACCTTTCTTGGCATTTCCTTCATCAAAGCTTTTTTGTTGTTCGCTTATCTCTTTTGATGACATACGCAAATACCCTTTGCCCTGAACCTCACTGTAATACATCATCATTGTAGTTACTTTTCCAAACCAAAAGTATCTTTGCATAAATTGGTTATCTTGATACCCGCTCCCAAACTTCTGAAAGATTGATTCTTTCAGTTCCGAAAAATTGACGTAGCCATTGAAGTTTATCGTGACACCAAACAGTTTATCCTGCCAAAAAGCGTATTCAATACTTTCAAGTTTTGCTGCACCTATTTTTAATTCGTCACCTTTCTTTGAGTATAGTTTAACCCCTCCAAAGCTTGAATCAGTTTTCACGTAAATCATTTTTCCTTTTACCGTTGAGAAATTGGTACCCCATTTTAGGCCCCTGAATCCATCGGCTTCTTCTGCGAAAGCACTCACTACAATAGTAAAGCATAAGGCAACCGAAATCATCAATACAACTTTCAATCTTTTTGTCAATGTTCTCTCCTTCCAAAAATTAATATTTGAATTTAATTTTTTGCGATGAGTTGAAAACATAGTAGCACTATTAATTTTTTTTAAAAGAGGAAAATTTAACTTGTTTATTACGGATTGAAGTCTTGCATTTAATCAAAGTTGACGATTTGTTGATTACAGGAAATAAGTTAGTAAACACATGACACTGACCTGCCCCAAATCCTTGTACCACATATAAAGTTAGGATTCAGGCATTTTTTATTTCTCAATTCAGGTACGCCTCTGGCGCTGGAGGACGGTAATTCAAAGAACTGTGCGGCCTGAACGTGTTGTATTCCATGCGCCATTTTTCAATTAACGTTTTCGCTTCTTTCAAAGTATAGAATATTTCCAAGCTATAGACAAAAGCCAAGAGGAACGACATTAAGATTACCCGAAAAATAATTTATTATTGCAGGCATTTTTAACAAGCACTTCTTCCTGAAAGTGAGCATTTAGGATTTTTCATGGACATGCTTTCTTTCAATCGATAATCGATATTTAATTGACATACAAGACCACGTTTCCTATACTTCCCGACATAAAAAGAAAATTGTTATCAAAAAATCTCAAAAAAGGGGATTGCAATTTAATGAATGAATTTGAATCAGTATCAATATGGCATAAAGAAACCGTGCTTGAAAAATTGAGCGCCAAATTAATAAAAAGAGGATTTAACTCAGTAATTTTAAATACCGCAGATACGATTAAAGATTTCATTAGCAAGACGATACCGGCAGACGCGACTGTCGGGCTGGGAGGATCTGTTACGCTAAGGGAAACTGGAATTGATGTTTTGCTTAAATCAAGGGGTAATATTGTATTCGATCACTGGGACAGCAGCAAGAGCTCTGAAGAGAATCTTGACACGAGGAGGAAGCAGCTTACATCCGACTATTTTTTGACCAGCATTAACGCGGTCACGATAGATGGCAAGCTTGTGAATATTGATGGAGTTGGCAACAGGGTGGCCGCAATGATTTTCGGACCAAAGCATATTATAGCTATAGTAGGATACAACAAGATAGCAAGCGGCATAGATGAAGCCATTTGGCGGACAAAAAATATCGCTTCAGCGAAAAACTGCAAGAGGCTGGGACTTAATACCCCATGCGCTAAAACAGGATTCTGCATGGACTGCAAACTGCCAGTTTCAATTTGCAGGATTACGACAATAATTGATTATAAACCGATGCTAACTGAATTTACAATAATATTAACTCCGCTTGATCTCGGTTATTAATTTTCAGATCACAATTTTAGAGTATTTCTTCCTGTAATGTTGTTTTTCTGATTCAGCCTACCCATCCAACATTTCAATTCGTAATCAATAATATTATAGATTTTCTTCTTTAAAAAAACGAATAGTGCTATAATGATACTAAATCCATCATAAAATGAAGTATGGATATTAACTGCTAACTACACCAAGGAATTCATAAATGGAAAAGAAAGCAGAATATCAAATCTCATCATCTGTTCATGAAGGAATTCTATTAATTGTCCTAACAGGCAAATTAATAGAGAGTGCCGTTGAAAATCTGGTAAATGAATTGACCGCTATTGTAAACGCAAATAGCGTTAAGAATGTTTTAGTGGATATTCGTGACTTAGTGAGACCTTTCAGGTATATAGAATCATTTATACGTGTCAGAAAATATTCTTCCAAAATTTATTTCATTCACTTCGCCTTTGTGGACATTCCGCAAAATGCTGACTACGAAAAGTTTCACGAGACGGCAGCAGTCAATACTGGTCTATCAATGAAATGGTTTACCGATATAGATGCGGCTAGAGCTTGGCTTAAGAGCAAGTAAAAGAAATCTATTTCTAAGGGGCGTTAATACAATGAATCAAAAATACCTAAGAAAAATATATAAATTATGGATTGAGTATTTGAAACGAAGCGATAAATACAAAGCATATTGTGGGGAAATGAAGCGAAAACCCGCCTCAAATGAAAAGGAATTCGTTAGAAATCCCGCTATGGGTATAAATTATTCTATATTTGGAGATGTTCACACTCAGTCCCTTGAGGACATCTTATCTTCAATAGAAGATTGGAATATCTTCTTCACACCGATCTATGACTACAGCGAATTTATATCTGACGACATCGATCTATGCACTGATCATTTCAAGGAGAAATATAATAGAGAACCAAACATAGAGGAGATGAAAACTTTTCTGATTAATCTATTGAGTAATCCGTCTCAACTATATCTCAGGATAGATATTACAAACGGAACGGTCGAAGAAACAACAGAGGCTTTTGAAAAGAGATTAAAAATATACAAAAAAGAGACTTTGCAGCAACAACGAGCAGGGCGGAAGAAACTATTTATGAATCCATCAACTCGTATTAGAGAAGATGAACTTTATAGATATTTACAAGTTTATGATTTATCGCATCAAGGTCTTGAAATGAAGGAAATTATCAAAAAAATGGAACCTTCTAAAGATAACACCGACGTTAATATCCAACGTACTTTTTACAGGGACTTAGAGAATGCCAAAAATATCATCCAGAATGTTGAGAACTGTGTATTTCCTGGAGACTATTCTAATTAGATTATTTTGACAGATCAGACAATTTCCTATTCGTCGGTGACAGATAATACTTTTCTCTCATAGTGGCATTTCGTCTTCCCCTTTTTATGTGGATACCACATTTCGAATGGTAATCCTCAATTCTTAATACTACCAAATATTGTGGATTAGTAGGTGAAAGAAATACTTTCTCCACAATATTTTTGTCAAATAATTAATGTTAAATCTTAACTTATATTAAATACTTGGTATAATGTTTTCTCAAAATTCCTTTAATTTTGATGTATTGCTTTAAGCAAAAAATAATTCCTTTAATTTTGAAAGTTAATTTCGAGTCATATTGATATTAAAATTTAATATTAATATAAAAGGATAACAGCGAAGAATTGTGATTCCTTCAAAACAAGGCTGAATAATGGTGTATTCATGATCTTGGTGTCAGAAAAGGATTTCAATTAGCTTATAAAAAGCGTAAATTACCAACACCGGAGCAATTAGAACGTTTTGGAAGAAAATGGAAACCATACAGAACTATAGCTACTTTATATTTGTGGGGAGCTGCGGATTTTATAAATCTCAATGAATGGTAGAAATTTAAACAAAGGATAATGATGGATTTTGAAAAGCGATTGGTCGCGCTGGAAATTGTTACGGCCAAGAAAGTAAATTTGCATGATAAATAAAAACATAAAAAGCTTGAACGGTTAACCGAACTGGAAAAGCAAGAAGCAACAAAGTTAAAGTCAACCTTTCTAATTGTGAACTTTGTTGACATGGATCTCCATAAGTCAAATGTTTATTCGCGCGACTTAAGAGGAAATGACAGCCCCAAAATAAGACAGCAACCTGATGAAGACCATAACACATTTTTAAAACGAGCCGAAGCAGAGCTTTTTGGTGAGGACGCAAAAAAACCTGGCACCAAATTTATGTACGTTTGGTACGAATGAGGAAAAACAGGCAATAGTTGTTACCCATATTTATTCTAAAGGTATAAAATTTTTAATTATGCTGGAGGAATAAAATTGATATGCCCTAAACAGAATTTGACCTGACAGTGAGTGTCAAGACTATTGATAACTTCCTGTTATCTTGTTTTTCTTATTTTCTCAATTCATACAACATTTCAATTCGTAATAATCAAAAAAACTGCTGAACTCTAACTTAACATGTGATATAAATCTGAAAGACAGATAAAGGCGTTGTAATCTGAAAATTCTTTCACATAAATGAGATCATTTTTATGAAAGTGCCATATACCATTTTCCAAGACATATCCATTCGTAGGCAAGTCATTATTTCCTTGGGTATATCTGCGGTGTTGATCATTGTCATCGGATTATACGGACTTATTGCTATTCTGGAATCAAATCAGCGCCTTCACAAAAGCGTTCTTGAGGGGCAAACGATGGTTAATGCCATTGATACAGCGCGCCTTTCCCAGGTCCATTTCAAGAAGCAGGTTCAGGAATGGAAAAACATTCTCCTGCGCGGGAATGATAAAGATTTGTATGATAAACATTTAATAGCCTTTAACGAAGAAGATCGAAAGGTAAATGAATACCTCAAATCACTGTCCCAAATAGCATCAAGTGCAGGGATGTCTGTTCCCCAGATTGCTAATGCGATAAAAGTTCATGAAGAATTGA
>CAVQCU010000134.1:0-11389 GCA_963710995.1 uncultured delta proteobacterium | reverse complement strand
CCAGGCGAATACGCTGGACAAAATCATTGAGCGTTTCACCAACCATGGCGCGAAATATTCGATGAAAATGAAATTTGGAAAAGCAAGCAACCTCGGCAAGTTTCGTCAGATTCAAATCCTCATCATAATGATTGTGGATATAATCGATTGTACGATTCAAACGGGATCGATATTCATTCTTCAATAATTTATCTGCAGACACACGCATAGATGCCTTCTGTTAAAGTAATCAGATGATTCTGTTTTCGCAACGGCGGAAAGATACGAGGACTCACATTGTATGTCAATGAAATAATTATTACCAAGGAATAGATCAGACCACCTGAAATCATGACGCTTATTATTGGGGAAGTCGGGGAACATAACACTTAACTCAGCATTTTGGTCAAGATTTTCTTGACATACAATACCGCATTTCCTATACTTTCCCTCACAAAAAGGAAGTTCTTATCAAAATAAATCTGGAAATGTTCGACCGGCCGAGAGGAGCTAAAAAGAATGATGAACGGCATCTTTAAAAAATCAAATTGGATAGTATTGCTTCCGGCCGGAATATTATTATCCCTGCTTGCCGCCAGTCCTCTTTTTGCTGATTATTCCGGTCATGTTGCATCCTTCAAAAGTGAAGATAACGCGGTTACATTCGTTAACAAAATGAAGGCCAAAGGTCTTGTCGCCTTTTACCAGAAAGAAGACGTTCCGGGAAAAGGAGAATTTTACAGATCATACATTGGCAGATACAAAACCAGCACGCTTGCCCGCAAAGCTTTGACCAAACTGAAGAAAGCCGGTGACATTGATTATTTCAAGATTCAGAAGAGGGCAGAGAAAGACGGGGAAATAGTGACAAAGGAAATGGAGATCGGGGCGCAAGAGAATGAGCCAGCCCAGAAACCAGAAAACCAAACTGCACCTTCCATCGACACCCAGCAGCACTATTATAACGGAATAAAGGGAATTGTTTTGAAGAATGGGAAGGTCATTAAAGGACAAATAATAAGTATTGATAATGATGTGTTAAAGATTCGTACAAAAAAGGGAAAAATTTTAACATATTCTTTTATGAAGGAAGTTAAGGAATACATAACAGAACGAGAAATATGAACCGGAATAATAATGGGGACGGTTGTTAATGCTCAGTAATTAGGTAACTCTTTTGGAGCTTATTAAAAGTGTTTCATCATTCAAGCCTCCATGCCTGTGAAGATGGTTAAATTCGAACAAAAAGTTGCCAAGTTTTAAAATAATAAATTATTTGTAAACAAACATTACTTCCTGTAATATTATTTATTGTTTTTCCAATTCACACAGCATTTCAATCGGGAATAATTAAAATACTGCTGAACTCTAATTTAACATGTGGTGCAAGTATTTGGGGCAGGTCAAGTATGGCAATTGGTCCTTTGTCTTTTACAGATAGAATACCTTCGCGAGATGAATGCGATGAACTCATGGCCAGATATTCAATGCTGCCAAACATCGTCGCCCATTCCCAACAGGTAATGCGCGTATCCCTCGCGATAACGGACAACCTCAAAAACGAGGTGACCATAAACAGGGATCTAGTTATGGCAGCGGCACTCCTTCATGACATAACCAAGACGAGATCTCTGGAAACAAGAGAACGGCATGATCAATCCGGTGGAGAGCTTTTGCGAGAACTAGGATTCGCGCGTGTCGGCGAGATTGTGAAGCAGCATGTAATTCTTCTAAATTTCAATCCCCAAGAAAGGTTGGAGGAACGGGAGATAATAAACTATGCCGATAAAAGGGTGATGCATGACAGGATCGTAAGCCTGACGGAACAAGTGGAAGATCTCATTCAACGCTATGGCACCACAGAAGAGATAAAGAACCTGATTCGGCAGAACGAAGGTCAGGCGTTCGCCATTGAAAGGAAGATCTCCGATTGTATGGCAATTGACGTGGATAGTGCTATTCAAAGAATCCAGACTGGGAGGTAGCATGGAATTAGCAGCACACACGCCTCTCCATGAGCTTTGGCTTTGCACCTTTCAAATTGTAATTCACAACGCAAATACTTTTCATAGTTGTTTGTTAGTAGGTAAATCAGATGAAAAACAATGAAAGTCAATTTGGCAGCGTGATTATAGTCTATGGTAATTTGATAAAAATTCCCTAATCACCATCGCTTCTTATCCGGTAATGTCTCACGAAAAGCATACCGGAAAATCCGGCACAAAGCAGGCCGCCCACAGACCAGGCGCCGATGCCGATGGCGGTGGGCACGAGATAGAGAGTGGCGCAGCCTAAGGCCGGACCGATAAACAGGCCCGCCCCGATCATCGCCTCATGAAGGCCGGCGTTTGAACCATGATTCTCCATCACGTTCATGGAATAGTAGAGGGATGAGTAATAGATGAGCCCGATCGACAGGCCGAAGCCGACTTGCGCGACCAAAAGCAATCCAATCGATTGCGACATGAGAAATCCGAAAAAGCAGACGATCATCAAGAGAAAAGACCCCGCCAGCCACCGAAAACGGTAATGCCAACCTGTCCATCGCCACAAGGCCACAAAAGCAGCCAGCCGGGCAAACATCCAGAGGGAACAGACAATGCCCGCCATACCCGTGGAAAGGGAAAGTTTTTCCGCAATGGAGGGAATCAACGGGATGACCGTGTTGATTGCCACATAGGAAAAAGGGTTGGCGATCCAGGCCATCCGCAGAAATCGTTTGGCGTCAACCTCGCAGACCGCCGGGATCAGGGGTTCCTCATGACATTGACGATCATTTTCTTTTTTCAGCAATCTTGCGGCGCATGACAGTATGGCAAGCTCGACAACCGTAAGCCCAAGGGGAAGCCAGAACACGCTTGCCATGCCCAATTTCTCAGTCAGCATACCCGCCGTGAAGTATCCTAGTGCAGCGCCGGCAGCCCAGGTGACATTATAGATGCCGACCATCTTCGCGAGCGACGCGCCTGCCCGTTCACTGATCAGCGTTTCCAGAGCCGGCCAGATAAAACAAACCCCCACTGTCCACAAACAAAACACCATGATCTGCGCCGTCGGGGCAGCCAATGCCATGCCCAGAGTAAGCGACAAAATAATGCCGCAACAACCCAGGTAAAGCATTCTGATGCACCCATAGCGCTGGGCCAATTTGCCGCCCTGCCAGGCTGCGATAATATAGACAAAGCCGCCGAGTGCCGCCGTCAGCAGATTCTCCACCTCACCGAAACCGAATGTGCGCCGCAGATAAAAAAAGAGAAAATTGGAATAATAAACGGCGGCGTAACAATTGATTAATTCGATGAGATAAAATAAAACCTTTGCGGGACTGATCATTATCACCTTTCCAAATACGGGAAAAAGTAATTGACATACAAAAACAACTTTCCTATATTTTACCTACGAGAAAGCAATGACTTATCAAATTTTTTAAGTTGCACGTATTATACCACACACGCGAGAAGATATAAAATGGCAAGAGAAGTACGTGAATCACAAACCGGCAGCAAGCTTTACATCCAGACGGAAACATCCAAGACAACGATTCAATTTATTAACGTCAACCTGCCACTTTACCGGAGCGAACCTATAAATCCAGATCAATACATCTTCGAGTTTTCGACAATACCTATCAATAAAAAAATTTGGATAACCATGGGGTGATATGATAAAATCATCAAATCGCTATTCCGAAAAAAGTTTCCGATTTTCAGGGACTTTATTTTTTCAATTTAATGGGTAATCATTCAAACAAGCCCTTAAATAGGAGATTTTATAATGTATATAGGTAACGAACGAAGGCAATATTCGCGTTATAGAGTTGGAGACATGACTGCGAGTATTTCATTTCAGGATAAATCAAGCGGGGAAGTTTGCGTTGAGAGGGTGAAAACCTTTGATTTTAATTGTAACGGTATGTCGATTGAGACGAATCTTGATCTTGAAATAGAAGGCAAGATTTCTCTCAATATATCCAAGGAGAGGTATCACGCCTCGAATGTCATATGCACCGTGTTTAATATGGTGAAGCAGGGCGACAAAAACAGGTATGGATTGCAATTCGATTTCGCTGCAAATGAGTATATGTGTTCGGAAGAGCTGGAAGAAATATTGGAGAATATTGAAAATATCCTAAAGAAAAATCAGAATTATCCATCGCGAAACGCCTTTCGTCTGAATAAAGCCAGAGAAAGGCGTAAACGGATTAAAACCATAGGCAGATAATGAGACTAAAACTTTAATGACACTCGCTGATAGTGGGCCAAGCTGAAAGCGAACGAAGTGAAGTTTGAAGCGTAAATGGAATTGATCCCAGTATCTGATGATCTTTTTCTCTCACTACCAGTGAGCCACTCTACTGCCAACTTAAAATCTTAAGGGCGTCCTCCATTCCCACGCCTTTGATCACGCGCCCCGTCAGCTTCCCGTGAAGTCCGGCGGCCTCTTCTCGAAGAAGGACATGACGCCCTCCTTCACGTCGCTGGTGCTGACGGCGATACCCTGCATGGCCGCTTCCCTTTCCAGTGCGCTCTCCAAGTCGCTCTCGAAGGAGCGGTTGAGCATATTCTTCATCATCCCGATGGCTCGGGTTGGTCCGTGTGCCAGTCGTTGCGCCAATTCCATAGCGGCAGGCATCAGCTCATCTTCCGGCACAACCTTGTTTACCAGGCCCAGTTCCAATGCATGTCGCGGGTCGACTTCGTCAGCCAAAAACATGAGCTCCTTGGCACGCGCCAGACCGATGAGGCGGGGCAGGAAAAAAGTGCCTCCCATGTCCGCGATCAATCCACGACGTGCGAAGACCTGGATGAAGCGGGCCGCCTCCGAAGCAATAAGGATGTCGCAGGAGAGCGCCAGGTTGCATCCACCTCCCGCCGCTATCCCATTGATGGCGCCGATCACCGGTTTTTCCAGATTCATGATGCCCCCGATAACCCGGCTGTACCATTGGGCGGTGAGCCGCATTCCCACCGGCAGAACGATATCGGGGCGGTTGTCCGGGCTGGTGAGGTCCGCCCCGGTACAGAAGCCCTTTCCCGCTCCGGTGATGATTACCGCGCGGACATCGTCCTCCAGGGTCAAGCTCTGGAAGTGGTCTCCCAGTTCCTTGATCAAGGCTAAGCTGAAAGAGTTCTTGCTCTCCGGACGGTTGAGGGTAATCACCTCCACTGCTCCCTCGCGCCGGTATAGTACCTGGTCCATAGGATCCCTCCTTATTTACCGAACTTTATCTGCTGTTTCCTTGCTTTGTTTGATAAAAAATTCCCTTTTTACTTTGAAAGAATAAAAGTAATTTTCTTGTATGTCAATGGAATCTTCGGTAATCCAAAAGTCCGCAGTCATTCCCGTCGAAGATGACCCCGCGTGACCTTCAGGTTATCAGGTTATTCAGGGTATAAAGAGGGGGTCAGGGAAGATTGCACAAAAGCGCATGATCCCCTCTTTTTTAAAGAGGGGCTAGGGGAGATTTTACTGCATTGTCCCTAATTCACAATTTTGCGTTTCAAAGTCTTGGCGGCATCTTCAAGCGATCCAAGATTGATAATATCTTTGTATCCCATTTTCTCAAGAGCTTCTTTGGCAATGCTTGCTCGATGTCCGGTCTTGCAGTAAACATAGATCGTCTGTGACTTGTCTTTGACAACGGCGTCAATTCTTTCACCGATCTGATCGTAGGGGATCAGGACGGCGCCTTCAAGATGGCCTTTATCCCACTCCTGAACTGTTCTGACGTCGATAACGAGAGGCATGGCCGCATCCTTGCCAAACGTTGTCCATGCAAAACCGGCAATCATTATAATTATCAATGTCAGGCAAAGTCTTCTTTTCATATCTTTCCTCCTTGAAAAAGCACAGGACTTTTTTAAAATTTAATGACACTCGCTAAAAACGAATACTGACAAGTCGGGATGAAGTTTGAAGCGTAAGTGGAATTATACCCCGCAGCTTGCTTTGGGGTTCATACCCGTGAATTGGCTACTTTTTATATTTATCCTTTTTGACCATCATCTTCAAACCCATCAAAGTATTGTAGGGAATATCTTTGCTCTTCATATTGGCGAGGGCTTTTGGCAAAAAACCACCCGGATTACTCTTTACAGTATAAAGAACTTTTGTATGATCTCTATTGATAGGTGTCAAGACCCATTGACCATTAATTTCCGGCATTCTGACATTGCCTTTTCCGACCGGCACAGGAGGATCATTCGTCTCATGAAATTCAAAGGTAATCTTTCCTGTTTTTTCATCCTTCTTTTCAGTAACTATACAAAGCGCCTCCCTGTCTGATACCGGCCATGGCGCCTTTGTTATATTAAATTGCACAGACGTATGTTCATCGATTTTGCGGATTTCTCTATTCTCTTTGCAATCCGCCATCCATTGTGTTGCCGCAGGCACATCCGTTAGCACCGCATAAACGACATCGATAGATGCATCAATATCGGCCGAACCCATAAATTCATTGAAATCCGAACCTTTAACGGGCCTTATTGAGACGTCAATGCCATCTTTCTGTATCGCCAGTTTCCAATCACTTGCTGCCATGACACCGGCAGGCATCGCCACCAAAAAACTCAGAATGACTGAATAAACCACCATAATACTCAAAAATTTTTTCATCTTTTCACTCCTTTTTTTGTAATCGGCAAAGCAAACAATTTATACTTGAGCCGGGCCGGGTTTCTAATTATTGGATTGTGGTTATTTGAGGGGAAAATATATGAATAATTTCTTTTTGTCAAAAACATAATATAAATGAATGAACTGCAGTCCATGAAATGTGAAGCTCCCCGCCCACAGGGCGGGGATTATCGAAAGGGTGCGGGATGTTGTGCTTCCGGTCAGGATCAAAGGTCGGCCCCGCTATTGCGCAGTCATTAGAGGATAAAGGCAGAATTCTAATATGCTTCTGTATCCGCAAGGATTTCTTTTATGGTCACCGGTTTTCTAAACACCCGGTAAACCCAAATTTTATATGCTATGACTATGGGAACGAAGATCAGAGCCACAACCAGCATTAAAGAAAGCGTCAAAAAGCTGGAAGAAGAATTATAAATAGTCATGCTGTAATTTGTGTCCAGATTAGATGGAATCAAGTTGGGAAATAACCCGGCTACTCCTGTAAAGCAAACAAATACTATTGTGACGCAAGAGGCGATAAAAGAGCTGAACAGATATCCTTTGGAATGAAAAACTTTTATTCCCACCAATCCGGCGATGGCAATCAGAGGCAACACAAAGAGAAGGGGAGAAGAAATGTAATTGCCAAAAAGTTTGGTCGCGAAATAAGTATAAACAAGAAAGACAACTGCTACGACTAAGAGAATTCCCCATATTCTCCCGGCTGCCGCTACGGCTCTCTCTCGCAGATTGTCTGTTGTCTTCAGGGATAGATATAATGCGCCATGCATTGTAAACAGGCAAACAAATAATATCCCCGTCACTAATCCGTAAGGATTGAGAAGCGTAAACAGATTTCCGTGATAACCGCTTACATCCATGGGAAGTCCGCTGAAGATATTTCCGAAGGCCACGCCGAAGAGGAGCGCGGGCAGAAAGCTGCCGGCAAATATTGCTTTGTCCCATAGCGATTTCCAGCGGGGATTATCACTCTTGCCCCGGAATTCAAAGGATACACCGCGGATAATCAAAGCGAAAAGCAGCAATAAAAGCGCGGTATACAGATAACTGAACATGAGGGCATAGGTCGTCGGGAACGCCGCGAACGTCACGCCTCCCGCTGTTATGAGCCAGACTTCATTGCCATTCCAGACCGGCCCCACAGTGTTGATAATTACTCTTTTTTCATTGTCGTTTTTGCCGATAAAGTTATGGAGGATGCCCGTACCGAGGACAAAACCGTCCAGCATAAAATATACGGCCCAGAGCAATCCCCACAGCGCAAACCATATTATTTGCAGATATTTCATTTTATGCCTCCTTTTTCACAAATAGTTTCATTGGACCCTGTTTGGCATATTTGGATAACAGATAAATATCCACCAAGCCCAATGAGCCATATAACAATGTAAAGCAGATAAGCGATATCAGCACTTGCGTTACATCAATGGATTTCGACACGGCATCTTTTGTTTTAAGCATGCCGTAAACTATCCACGGTTGACGGCCTACCTCCGCAACAATCCATCCTAATTGCCCCGCCAGATACGGCAGAGGTATGGACCAGACTGCAATTTTGAGAAGACCTCTGTATTTCTCGAGATTTTCTTTTCTGGAAACATAGACGGCAGCGGCGGAGAAAAACAGCATCACAATCCCCAGAACCGCCATGAGCCGGTAACTGTAAAAGGTTACGCTGACAGGCGGGATTTCGTCTTTGGGGAAGTCGTTCAATCCTTTAAATACAGCATTCGGATCTCTGTAAGACAGTAAGCTGGCCAGCTTCGGGATGGTTAGCATTTCTACTGAGTTGCGCCGGTTGGCCTCGTCCGTGATAGTAATTACAGAAACACCGGCTCCTTTTTGCGTCTCCCAGATCGCTTCGATGGCGGCTAATTTTGTCGGTTGAGTTTTTGCAATGTTGACGCCGTGAAAATCACCGCTGACTATTATGAGCAGGCAGGCCGCAAGCCCGAACACCGCGGCAGTTTTGAATGACAATTTAAAAAATTTCAATTCATTGTTTCTCAAAATGTGCCAGGCGGAAATCCCCATGACGAAGAAAGCGGCAACCACATATCCCGACACAGTTGTATGGAAAAACTTGAGCCATCCGGACGGATTTGTCAGTACGGCCAGGAAATCCGCCATTTCCGCCCTTTGAGTTATCAACGGATTATTGACGATTTGCGTTAATTTTGCGCCGACGGGATTCTGCATCCAGCCATTGGCGAGCAAAATCCACAGAGCGGAAATATTGGTCGCAAAGGCCACGATTGTAATAGCCCAGGCGTGCATTTTCCTGGAAATCTTATTCCATCCGAAAATCCATACTCCGATAAACACGGATTCCAGAAAGAAGGCAACCGTCGCTTCAACAGCCAGCGGCGCGCCGAAAATGTCTCCCACATATTTTGAATATTCCGCCCAATTCATTCCAAATTGGAACTCCAGTGTAATGCCGGTGACAATCCCCAACGCAAAATTAATCAGGAATAACCTGCCCCAGAATTTTGACATTTTAAGCCATATTTCATCGTTCGTCTTTACGTATTGCCATTCCATGTATGCGATGAGAATAGATAGTCCCAGTGTCAGCGGCACAAATATAAAATGAAAAGCGCTGGTGATGGCAAACTGAAGCCTGCTCAAAGTCAATACATCCATTTAAATATCCTCCTTTCAATGATTAATCCGTTTCTTTCTTCATACAGGACTAACTTAGTCCTGTTAATAATTAAATTTTTTTTATTACCGGGAATCGGACGCAATCTCTTTCAAAGTGACATCTTCCAGCATCCCGTTCATGGAATCCCTTAATCTTTTCCACGCTGAATGTGCCGAACAGGTATTGGAAAAACCACATGATCTGTTGTCGAGTACACACAGATTCATGGTTACGGGACCTTCCGTTGCTTCTAAAATATCTCTTAGTGTAATGTGTTCCGGTTTCCTGCTTAATTTGAAGCCTCCAACCGAACCTCTGGACGATACAACTAAATTGGCATTGCCGAGTGCCTGGAATATTTTCACCAGAAATACGGGAGAAGTTTTTGTGGCTTTGGTTATTTCTTTAATCATCACGAATTGATCCCTGGGCTGCTTTGCCAGATAAATCATACCCCTGATTGCATATTCCGTTTTTCTGTTTATCTTGAACATACAGGACTCAAATAGTCCTAATTGAATAAAAAGTCAAGAAAAAAATTATGATAAGACATTGCTGTCTCTAATTACCATATTGTCATTGCGAGCCATCTCTTAGATGGCGCGAAGTGACCTGACCAGGTTATGGCAATCCAATGAACTTCGCTAAGAACGAGCTTAGCGAAGTTCGCAGCGTAAGTTGAACTGTCCCGTGTGCGAAGCACATCGGGATTTCTTCTCTGTCATTCCCGTCGTGGATGCCCCCACGGTGACCCTATAGTGCCCTTCAGGGTATTTAGGTTATTTAGGGTACGAGGCGTACGCGCCCGGCTCATCGACAAGGATGACCGCCCACACTGGGACCCTGAAAGCTTCGAACAAGCAACACTAGTACTGGACCTTCAAACCAACGTGATCTAACCGCAATAAATATTTCTCAAAATAGGGCATTGTTATAATAGCTCCCTAATTATCCAATAAAATAATTGAGTGAGTCTGAACTTTAATTTTTGAGTAAAGCAGGTGGCAAACTGTCATGCTTTCTAAAAAGATTAATCTGTTCTTGATAACGATTCATCTCGTCGGGAGTAATTTTTTCCAGAATACACTCTTCAACCACATAACTTGTTACTTTATCGTCAAATTGCATTCTGGCGCTTGTGTGCCCGGTCAGCTCCTGTGTTATTTCGTCTTTTACATGTAACAGCGTTCGTCCTCCGGATTCCAGTTGATGATAAACCATATTTTTTTTAGGTGTCGGCAGTCCCATCTTTTTAGCGCGTTTTTCAAAGTCCCGACGATCAATTTCAGTTTTAACCCCATCCACCAGAAATAAAATTACACCTAAAGGCAACATTGTTACCGTGCCGGCAACTATACTTGTCGTACCTACGGCAATACTCGAATAATCCGTAAATTTTCTGGAACGAAGCTCTAAAGGAGTCAATTTACGAAATTTCAAAACAATGTCATCTCCATAGCTATGCCTTTTATCTAATAACTTAATTGCTAAATCAGAATAGTTACTATGTTTACCTAATTTATTATTAAAACTATTATCGACAGCATATATAAGATACTTTCTTATTGTGGATAAAAGACTATATGAAGCATTTTGTACCTCGCGATAAGTATGAGACCGAAACCCTTCTTTTTGGATTTGAGATATATCAAATATCGTGAAGATATCTTCTACATTATACGATGTGACGTTTTTTCCAAGTGATGGTGTAAAAAAATTTTTGAATTTTCCCCAACTTCTTTTTTGACTGTTTGTTGGTATAGTTGAATTAGCCCAATTAGCTATCTCCTTGAACAGATTTTCTTGTGTTGGTATTTTTGCGCCAACCGAGAAACCAGCACCAAGAATCAATACTGATTTATTGTTTGATGAGGTCGCCATATTAAACACCTATATAATAATTTTAGTGTAAAAAAAGGGCAGATGTCGAAACACATAGTTTCAGCTATCATTTAATAAAACTTATTTCACTGAAACATACAGAATAATGTGGGACTTCAACTAAACAATTTTAAACAGGTATTGTTTAGTTTGGTGAATGATACTATTTATTTTAGACAATGCAAGAAAAAAATTAGTAATTACATGTTAAAAAAATCAGAAGAAAAAATCAAGATGTCTCGA
>CAVQCU010000133.1:0-19495 GCA_963710995.1 uncultured delta proteobacterium | reverse complement strand
GTTACAGCCCGTATTGCTAAAGTTATTGATGAAGATGCCCTGATGGAACTGGCTTTGGAAGCCGGAGCGGAAGACGTGAAAAGTGAAGATGGTGAATATGATGTGATTACTGATCCTGCTTCATTTGAATCAATAAAAAAGGTGCTGGATGCCAAGGGAATAAAACATCTGGAAGCCAGAATTAGTATGATTCCGTCCAATACCGTGAAATTGGGAGCAAATAAAGCGGAACAAATGCTGAAGATGATGGAAAAGCTCGAAGATAATGACGATGTACAAAATGTTTACGCTAATTTCGATATAGATGAAGATGTCATGGAGAAGTTAAGTTAAATATCAAGCCGTCTTCAAGAGGTATCCTGTTGAATCTTGTTTGATAAAAGTAAATTGTTTACGGAATGAAAGAAATTGCGAATCTTAGGAATTGACCCGGGCAGCCACGTTACCGGCTACGGTATCATTGAAAAGAAGGGGAATTATTTGCGGCATGTTATTCATGGCGAAATTAAATCAAAAAAAGATTCGCTTTTATCCGCGATGTTAATTTCCATTTATCAGCAACTATCCGCAGTGATCGAGCAGAACGCGCCCCAGGCTATCGCGCTGGAAAATATTTTTTACGGAAAAAATGTACGCAGTTTGATTAAACAGGCTCAAGTCAAGGTGTGGTAATTTTTGCCGGCGCCGATAAAGGTATACCGGTTTTTGAATATTCACCACTGGAAGTGAAAAAAGCCGTAGTAGGTTACGGAAGGGCGGAAAAAAGACAGGTGCAGATCATGGTTAAAGCTATTTTAAAATTGCCCGCACTGCCTCCGGCAGATGCCGCGGACGCGCTGGCGACCGCGATATGCCATGCTAATTTTTTAAAGGAACAATCAATCTGATGATTGCCTTAATCAGCGGTAAAATTGCTTATAAAGGTATTTCTCATGTCATTGTTGATGTTCAGGGCGTCGGTTATCGTATTTTTATTCCTTTAACAACTTTTTATGAATTGCCGGAAGCCGGAGCAAGTAATAACGCTGCATGTCCATACCAACGTCAAACAGGATGCTATAAATTTATTTGGTTTTTACACAGTTCAGGAAAGGGATCTTTTCCAATTGATGATCTCCGTAAGCGGCATAGGACCGAAAATTTCCATGAATATCCTTTCCGGAATTTCCGGCACAGGAGCTGTTGCGCGCTATATCCGGCGGCAATGTGGGAAAGCTGGTCAACATTCCGGGAGTGGGTAAAAAAATGGCTGAGCGTTTGATCCTCGAATTAAAAGAAAAAGTTATCAAGAAAATGGTGATGGAAGAAATGCCGGCGGCGGATGATCAACATCAGGCCGGCGAGATTATCATAGAAGATGCACTTTCCGCTTTGGTGAATTTAGGTTATAAAAGCAATGTCGCCAAAGATGCCTTGGATAAGGTTTTGCGAGCGTCCGAAGAAGAGTTGGGGATGGATCAGCTCTTAAAAAAGACATTAAAAATTCTTGCTGGTTAATCCCGCGGTTTGGAATCTTCGGCTCCAGCCATGGGAGAAATGCGGTGTAACTCGCGGGAGGTCGCTTTATATAGCCACATAAAACACCAGACTCTTGTTTGGTGATGAAGTGGCTATCCATACGAGATAGTATTTGGTAAGATAGGGGAAGAGATTTCGTAAAAGCGCTCATGCTACATATAAGACTTAGTATCATCTCGTTTGGATACCGAGATATCGGCGGAAGATATTTGTAAAAGGAGTAAAAGAATATGCGGAGAAGATATTGTTGCATATTTTTGAGCTTGATCCCGATATCGAGGTAATAAAGGTTAATGTACAGGAGGATCATGTTCACATAGTAATCGTGATACCTCCGAGAATTGCAGTTGCCAATGCCATTCAGTTTATAAAGACAAGATCGGCAAAGGAGTTAAAAGCGAAATTTCCTTTTCTACAAAAGACATATTCAAGGAAGCTCGGTATCTGGTCACGGGGTTATTGCGTATCGTGTATAGGTATGGATGAAAAGGAAATTCTTGCTTACGTTGGGCATCAAGAAAAAGAAGACAAAGGGCAACTGCAATTAGTGCTGCAATAGACAGGGAAGCCCCCAACTCCTGCGGGGGGAGGTTCACAGTGTGGAGCCTCTGGCCCCTGCCGGTAGGGACTCCACATTGACTGGACAAGGTAAATAAAAAATGGATAAACCCATAAAAAATTCTTTAATTAGTCCTTCCTGCGACGAAGAAGATAATGAATTTGAAGTTACTTTGCGTCCGGCAAAGTTAACCGATTATATCGGTCAGGAAAAAGTTAAGAGCAACCTGGCTATCTTTATTGAAGCGGCGAGAAAACGCCGCGAGGCGCTTGATCACGTTCTTTTGTATGGCCCGCCGGGTTTGGGAAAAACTACTTTGGCTTATATTATTGCCAAAGAAATGGGTGTTGAAATAAAAGTCACTTCCGGGCCGGTTATTGAACGACCGGGAGACTTGGCGGCGATTTTGACGAATATGCAGGAGCATGAGGTTCTCTTCATTGATGAAATTCACCGGCTTTCCCACGTGGTTGAAGAAATTTTATATCCGGCTATGGAGGATTTCCATATTGATATTTTAATCGGACAGGGGCCATCGGCCCGATCAATGAAACTGGACATTCCCAAATTCACTTTGGTGGGGGCAACGACCCGTGCCGGGTCACTGACTTCGCCTTTGCGTGATCGCTTCGGCATGCATTTTCGTCTGGAGTTTTACTCGCCGCAGGAACTCACAATTATTATCAAGAGATCTGCTTCTATTTTGGGAGTAAAACTTGCCGCCGCGGGAGCTGAAGAATTGGCCAGGCGCGCGCGGGGCACGCCACGTATTGCTAATCGATTGCTCAAACGTGTCCGCGATTATGCCGAAGTAAAAGCAGATGGGACAATTGATGGGAAAATCGCACGGGAGGCGCTGGATGCTTTTGAAGTTGATAAGAAAGGATTTGATCAGATGGACAGGAAACTTCTCTTGACGCTGATTGAAAAATTTAACGGCGGACCCGTCGGAGTGGAGAGCCTTGCCGCGGCTATCGGCGAAGAAAGAGTGACCATTGAAGATGTCTACGAACCGTATCTGATTCAGGAAGGTTATTTGCAAAGAACAGCCCGTGGTAGAATCGCCTCTGCTAGAGCCTATGAACACTTTGGTCTTAAGGCCACAGGACAGGGAGAAATATTTTAACATGGACTGTTGAAAAATATTCATCTGCTGTGTTGCGCTGCAAACCGCACCGCTCAACGTATGTAAATATACGCCTCGCAGTTCGGTTTTTTGCGCGCCTTGCCTCTGGGCATTTTTGAACAGCCCCATAGTTGTCTTAGCAGTAAGCCATACCGAATAATTAAGCATACTGCTTGTTTTCATAATTTTTTTGAAAGATGGCAGTATAATACCAATATCGTGAGGGTAATTATATGAAATATTTTTTCGTATTGTTATTAACAGTTAGTTTATTTTTTGCAGGATGCTCGGCACATAGGGCTAAAGGCGAGCCATATAAAGGTTATTCCTGCAGGGAAAGTCTAATACATTATTTTAGTGAATGCTCAGATGAAAAACTAACCAAAGAAAAATTTGAAGAAGAATTAAAGAATTGTGAAAATAAACTCTCTTCAGGAATTTGCGACTAGGAACAAGTCGATTTATTATGGTGCATGGGAAATGTAGTCGCTGATAAAGGAAATAGAATAAAAGTTCATTGTTCATATGGAGTCTGTAAAGGTAAGGAGAAATATTATGATGGGTGTTCTTGTGACACATATGTCAGCAATTTAAAAAAATGCAGATTAAATCGGAATCTTTGACAAATAATCGATATCATTTTTGATGTATGAAAATTCTAATGCACATCTGCTGTGGGCCTTGCACGATTTATCCCTTGAAAGAATTAAGAACTCAGGGGCATGAGATCACAGGAATATTTTATAACCCGAATATTCATCCTTATCAGGAATATCAAAAACGCCGCCAGACTCTCAGCGATTACGCGAATAAAGCATTTCTCAACGTTATTTGGCCCGAAGATTATCCGTTGGAAGAATTTTTGCGGGCAGTTGCTGTTTTAAAGGAAGATGAAAGATGTGCCTTCTGTCTGAGGGATCGCTTAGTATATACGGCCGAGTTAGCGATTCGGGGAAAATACGATGGGTTTACAACCACCTTGCTTTACAGCAAATATCAAAAGCATGACCTGATTCGGGAAATCGGAAAAAACCTAAGCGAACAATTGGAAATATTCTTTTATTATCAGAATTTTCGTGCCGGGTGGGAGGAAGGTGTAAAAATATCCAAAGAACTGGGTATGTACCGCCAGCCTTATTGCGGCTGTATTTACAGCGAAAAGCAGCGATTTTATAAATAAGTTCAGTTGATTGTATATTGAGCACATTGGCTATGGCTTTTTTACCACATAAAAACAAAGAATATCTGTTTTAATCAATCCAAATCTATACAAAAATACAATTATTACGAAAACTTATCTTTTATAACAAATATCGTAGGATATGGTATGCTAATTGCTGTTATTTGAAGTATCAATCTTTTTATTTTGGAAAGAGGTTATGAATCTTCAGCGTACATTAAAAAAAGAAATAAATTGTTCCAGCATTGGATTGCATACCGGCCGGAAAGTTAACATGAAGATAATACCGGCGCCGGTGGATACTGGTATAATTTTTATCCGTACGGATTTGACCGATGCTGAGCCGATTCCCGCGCGTTACGATAATGTTTGTGATACGACCTTGGCTACAACATTGGGTTCTAACGGAGTTACTGTTTCCACCGTAGAGCATCTTCTATCGGCATTCAGCGGGATGGGTGTGGATAACGCGATTATTGAGCTGGACTCTTTTGAAGTTCCTGTTATGGATGGCAGCGCGCTTCCCTTTGTGAACATGCTCAAAGAAGTGGGTACGCACATGCAGAAGAAAAATAAAAAACTGCTTATTATTAAAAAGCCGGTTTCCGTAACTGAAGGTGATGCCAGTGCCGTGTTGTTGCCGGCAGAAGAATTTAAGATAACTTATGAAATATATTTTAAACATCCTTTTATTGGTAAACAATCATACAGCATGACCTTCTCGGATGAAAAATATGAAAAAGAAATTTGTGCCGCCCAGACTTTCGGTTTTTTAAAAGATCTGGAATTCTTACAAGCAAAAGGCTTAGCGTTGGGTGGATCACTGAAAAATGTTATCGTTCTAGACGATAAAAAAATCATCAATAAAGAGGGACTGCGTATTCCAGATGTCTTTGTCAAACATAAAATCCTTGATGCGATCGGAGACTTGTTTTTGCTGAGGATGCCGATTATCGGCCATTTTATAGCCTACAAATCGGGCCACCGTTTGAATAACCTGTTACTTAAGGAATTAATGCGCAAAAAAGATTGCTGGGAAATTGTTAATTGTATCAATAAAGAAGAAGTTTATAAGCTCAATTATTTAAAAATCCCTTCCTTTAGAATTCTCGACGCCATTCAGGTTTAAACCAAATTAATCTTGATTTTTATCGTCAGGTTGCCTAGTATAACATTTTAAAATTTTTATATCGGGTTGCTTCCATACGGGTGCCTTAAATCCTAGGGAAATTGGCGTTTTATGAAAAAAGCAAAGAAGAATTATTACGGTATAATTTTAATTTCCCTATTTGTTATTTTTGGTTTTATGGAATTTCCAATACAGGCGCAGGCCATTGAACCAAAAATGACGGATATTTTGATTACAAATAATGCAGAAAATGTGCTTTTATATGCGCGGCTGGTCAACGGTTTTAAACCCGATACGGAATTGGCTATTCTGGCCGGAATTCCCGCCATATTTACCCTGCAACTCGAAGTTCATCAGGATAGGTCTTTTGTATGGGATAAAAAAATAACCAGTCATGAAATTAAACGCACTATAAAATATGACAATCTCAAAAAAACATTTAGTGTCTACACTAATGGCAACCCACAGCCGGTTATTTTTTCTGATTTTGAAAGCGCGCAGAAGTCAATGGCGGATTTTAATGGAATCATTGCCGTTCCCTTAGCTTCGCTGGTGAGGGGGAAAAATTACTATCTGCTGATTAAAGTTAAAATGGATAAGGCACGCATGCCCTTGCATATGGAAAATGTCTTTTTCTTCGTTTCTTATTGGGATTTTGAAACAGCCTGGGAGCGGCAGAATTTTTCCTATTAATTTTTGTTTTCCTAAAATAATGAATTGAATTGCCTTGATTAGCCAATGGAAAAAAAGCAAAAAATTAATATTGATGAAAAGGAATTAAGAAAACGCCGCCGTGAGCGGATTATTATGGTAGTTGTGGGCATTCTGGCGATTACCTTTACCTTAATTGCCAGTCATTTTTTCAACAAGAATGATTTGCCTCTATCAACAAACATTTTCGTTTACGGCCTTACCAGCATTAATGTTATTTTAATAATCCTCCTTCTCTTTCTGATTATCCGGAATGTCGTCAAACTATTTTATGAGCATCGTCACGGTATTATCGGTTCCAATTTAAGGACAAAGTTGGTGGCTACTTTTGTCGGGTTATCTCTTGTTCCGACAATTTTGCTTTTTTTATTTGCCATAAACTTTCTTTCTTACAGTATTGAGTTTTGGTTCAATATTAAGATTGGTGATGCCTTAAACCGGTCATTGGAAGTGGCTCAGGTTTATTACCAGCAAATGGAGGAACAAGCCAAGTTCAATGCCCGTCAAATCAGTGCGGATATCACCAAAAACCATCTCTATGAACGTGAACGGATAGATTATCTGAAGAGTTTCATCGGTCAACGCCAAAAGAATTATAAGGTGGGCATGGTTGAAACTTATTTTGATTTTCAAAAAGAAAGAATGGTTTTTGCTGATGTCGAACATCCGGATCTGGTTCCGGTAACTCTCGATCCTAAAATGATAGAAGATATTTATTCCGGCAAAGAAGAATCTACAATTCAGGCTACCAATATTGGAGATGCAGTTGTCGGGATTGTGCCTGTATTTTCTAATACAGTGCCCCCGGAAGTAATTGGTCGTATCTCGGTAAGTTACATTATCCCCAAAGGCTTTGTGGATAAACTCAGAAGTATTGCTAACGCCTCGGAGCAGTATGGCAAGATTAAACTTCTGAAAAATCAAATCAAATTAAATTATATTATCACTTTATCCATCGTGACTTTGGTAATCATATTTTTGGCGACATGGTTTGGGCTGACTCTGGCAAAGGGAATTACTGATCCTATTCAAGATCTTGTCTTGGCCACTAATAGAATTACACAGGGAGATTTGGATAGCCGCATTGATATTGAGGCGGACGATGAAATTGGACTTTTAGTCAAGTCCTTTAATCAAATGACCAAGGATTTAAAGAAAAGCAAAAATAGTGTGGAAGAAGCGAATATAAATCTGGAGCAGCGGCGAAAATATATGGAAACAGTTTTGCGCAACGTCTCGGCAGGTGTTATTTCTGTAGACAAAGCTGGAATGATAACTACTATTAATCGCGCTGCGGAGAAAATGTTCGATATTAAATCGGAGAAGGTTCTTTTTCAAAATTATCGTGATTTAATGATACCGGAACATCTTTCCCTTGTTGACGAATTTTTACAGGAAATGAAAGAAAGCAATGAGAGCTTATTGGAAAAACAATTGGAAGTTATGCTTAAAGATAAAGCTCTTACTGTCCTTTTGACAATTACAACAATTCAAGATGAGGAAGGTAACGATTCCGGTATCGTAGTGGTTTTTGAAGATTTAACCCAAATTCAAAAGGCGGAACGTGCCGCTGCCTGGCGTGAGGTCGCCCGTCGCATGGCGCATGAAATCAAAAATCCGCTGACACCGGTGCAGCTTTCCGCGCAAAGATTGCAGCGAAAATATGGAGATAAATTCGGAGAAGAAGGTTCCGTATTTAAAGAGTGTACTCAAACAATTATTGATCAAGTGGAGGTGCTGAAAAATCTGGTCAATGAATTTTCCCGTTACGCACGGATGCCGGTGACTTCTCTGACACTCAATGACTTAAATGCGGTAGTTGCCGAGGCCGTTTTGCTTTTTCAGGATGCCCATAAGGATATTGTTTTTGAATTTAAGCCTGCCGAAGGATTACCGAAGTTTGACCTGGATGCCGAGCAAATTAACAGGGTAATGATCAATTTGCTGGATAACGCCGTCGCGGCGATTAATAAGAAAAACGGCCGCATCGAAATTACCGTAAGTTATGACGAACAACACCGCAAAGCTACTGTGGCTGTGGCCGACGATGGCGCGGGGGTTCCTTCGAGTAATAAAAGGAAAGTTTTTGAGCCGTATTTTTCGACAAAGAAATTCGGGACCGGCTTAGGTTTGGCAATCGTCAATTCAATAATCTCTGATCATCATGGTCAGGTTAGTGTTGCCGACAACAATCCTACAGGAACGATTGTTTCTTTTCAGTTGCCGGTTTCCGAAGTTTAAATTATATATAGAAAAAAATAAGAGGATTAACCCTAAAGAGTATATATTATGAACGAAACAATCCTTGTAGTTGATGATGAAGTGAGCATTTGCCAGTCGTTAAAGGCAATCTTAAGCGATGAAGGCTATCAAGTGCTGGTGGCGGGCAGCGGCGAAGAAGCTGTTAAACTCATTGAGGAAGAAATGCCGCAGCTTGTGCTGCTCGATATTTGGCTGCCGGGCATGGATGGCTTGGAGACTCTTAAAGCCATTAAAAAAGCACATCCAAAAGTATTGGTAATTATAATGTCCGGCCATGGCACAATTGAAACAGCAGTGAAAGCTACGAAACTCGGAGCCTTTGATTTTATTGAGAAACCCCTATCGCTGGATAAAATTATAATTTTGGTAAACAATGCCATCAATTTAGTTCGTCTAAAAGAAGAAAACGTCTTATTAAAGCAAAAAGTTTCTCATCAATACGAATTGACCGGCCAAAGCCAGGTGATAACCGAACTTAAAGAAATGATCAGTATTGTTGCGCCAACGAATGCGTGGATTTTGATTATGGGGGAAAACGGGACGGGCAAAGAATTAGTGGCGCGTTCTATCCATCACTTAAGCTGGAGGTCGCATAAAGATATTGTGGAAGTTAATTGTGCGGCGATTCCCGAAGAGTTGATTGAAAGCGAATTATTCGGACACGAAAAGGGAGCATTTACCGGAGCGACAGAGAAAAAGCGCGGCAAATTCGATCTTGCCCACGAAGGCACGATTTTTCTTGATGAAGTGGCCGACATGAGCCTGAAAGCGCAGGCAAAAATTCTGCGGATCCTGCAGGAGAAAAAGTTTGAACGGGTCGGCGGCAATAAATTAATTGACATGGATGTGCGGGTTTTAGCCGCCACCAATAAGGATTTGGAAGAGGAAATGAAGGCGGGGCGTTTTCGGCAGGATCTTTATTATCGTTTGCATGTAATTCCTTTGTGTGTTCCGCCTCTGCGCGAAAGAAAGGAAGATATTAAACTTTTGGCGGAACGCTTTTTTCTGGATTTCTCCATTAAAGAAGGCCAGACACCAAAGGTCTTAACTGACGACGCCTTGGCAATGCTGATGAAACATGATTGGCCGGGGAATGTCCGGGAATTGAAAAACATTATTGAAAGGTTGATTATTCTGACTCCATCCAACGAAATTACGGCTAAGGATATTCCGTTGCTCAATGCTAAAATAGACAGCGTAGCGTCCGGTTCAGATTCGGTAGTCGTTGCTGCCGACTCATTAAAAGATGCCAAGATGGATTTTGAACGTCAATTTATCATCAAGAAATTAGAAGAAAACGAAGGTAATATTTCCAAGACTGCGGAAGCAATCGGTATGGAGCGAAGTAATTTGCATAAGAAAATTAAAAGCCTCAAAGTTGTGACAAAGGATGAATCTTAAGATTCTTTTTTATAATTCAATTGGTTTTTCATATCGGAGATAGAAAATTTATTGAAGGGGAGAAATGCAACTCCGAGTACAACTACAATTACCATGGATAAGAAATGGTAAACAACCGCAAAAGAAAGCGCTTCAGCTTTAGCTAAACCAAAAAAACTTAAGGCCAGAACACAGGCGAAATGCCAGTTACCAATATAGCCCGGACCTGCGGGAATGGCTATGCCCACAATGAGAATAATCATTACAACGAATGATGCCAATACCGGTAAGGTAAAACCAAAAGCTTTCAGCAACATATAAATAGCCAGTACATCCACAAACCAGATTAAAGCCGAAAGAAGAAGCAAATACAATAGCAATTTAATATTAGTAACAATCTGAAAACCATCGATAAAATAATGGATCAATTCATCTATTTTATGCGCAAATTTTCCGGGGAGCTTACTTAAGATTCTGTTGATTAACTTCAGCGCCGCGTCTCTGCGCAGGATTAGAAAGATGATAAAACAAAACATTCCTAACGCGAGCAGAAAGAAAATAATGCTCGATCTAATCATCCATGGCGGCAGGTCAGTAAGAAAAAGGACAATTACAGCAATTGCCAATACTGTAAAACTATCCAATACTCTTTCGACAAGAATGGTTCCCAAGGCGGAAGACATTTTTATTGAGCTTCTTTTGGAGATTAAATAAGGCCTGGCCAGTTCACCTATACGCGCGGGAATTGAGGCTATCGCCAGAAAGCCTACCGAAGTAACTGAAAAAAGAGAAAATTGATCTATTTTTTCCATCGGCTGTAAAATAACGCCCCAGCGATATGATCGCAGCCATTGCATTAAAATTACAAGGAGGATGAAAAAAATAACATAAGTTAGTTGGATTTTTTTCAGATCACAGAAAACATCCTGAAGATTAATTCCTCTTACGGACAAATAAACCAGGATGACGCTGATCAGGATACCTAAGATAACTTTTTTGTTCATCTGTTGTTGAAACTCCAATTTAATGAGACTCGCTGAAAACAAGCAGTGTGAAGTTTGAAGTGTTAGTTGAATTATCCCAGGAGCGAAGCGACGCGGGACTATTGTAATGAGACTCAAACTTCAAAAGCTAAGCGCATAACCTAAAGGTCACCGTGGGGTCATCTACGATTGCTTGCTCGCTTTGGGGTTCTCATACCCGTGGTTTATCGGGCCATATTATATACGCTTTTTTTATTCCTTGATCAGGTAATCGGTAATTTTATCATGTAATAGTTGGGACGACAGTTTGTTACCGATTAAGCCCACGCGAATGGTTACTGTGGTTAAATTTTTTGATTTATATGTAATATCGAATTTGACTTTTTCATCATTTATCAATGTGCTGATTGTTCCCTGAGCAATTTCTTTGTCGGGAACTACTTCAATGCCGTGCATATCGGCTATGGTCTTTTCGCAAGTGCTCCAGACTTTATCAAAGGGGGCGGAGTAATCGGTTTTTAGTCCGCCATTAACATAATAGAAAGTTCCCGCCGTACCTGCTCCAGCGGCCGCACCTCCGACAATCAGCGGAACGCACCCGGAAAAAAGAAAAAGAGTGAATGATGATAAGATCAAGAGCAAAAAATTATTTCTTTTCATGTTTCGTCCTCCGGTAAATATATTTGAGGTGTTTAAAGCACATGTCATCCGGTATTGCAATCGCTATTATGCGCAATCTCTTATCAAAATCAGCTGGCTGCCTGGTTGAGTTTTTCAAACTCGACTAAAAGTTCTTCCTGCTTTTTACTTAATTCCGTGGGGATTTGCACAAAAATTTCAATAATCTGATCTCCGCGTCCGTAACCCCGGATATGAGCGATTCCTTTGCCTTTGAGCCGGAAATTTTTTCCGTTTTGCGTACCCTTGGGAATTTTTAATTTTTCTTTGCCTTGAAGTGTAGGCACTTCAATTGTTCCTCCCAACGTGGCATGAACAAAAGAAATAGGGACGAGACAAATGATATCATTGCCAGATCTGGTGAAAAATTCATGCTCTTCGACATGCAGAAATACATACAAATCGCCGTCAGGTCCGCCGTAGTCTCCGGTTTCTCCCTCACCGCGCAGGCGCAGACGTGATCCTGTTTCCACGCCGGCGGGAATTTTCAACTGTACGGTTTTAGGTACTTGTTCTTTACCCATACCCCGGCAATTGTCGCAGGGTTTGGCGATGAATTTGCCATATCCGTTGCAATGCGGACAGGTGGAGCTGATGGTAAAAAAACCGCTGGATTGGATTACCTGACCGCGCCCCTTACAAGTGCGGCATGTTTCGGGAGATGATCCTGGAGCGGCTCCGGAGCCGTGACATTTATGGCAGGTGGCTAATTTTTCCAGTTCAATTGTAGTGGTAAGTCCGAAAGCGGCATCGAGGAAGGAAATTTTCAGATCATAGCGTAAATCGGCGCCGGCAGAACCAGAGGAATGCGATTGCCCTCGTCCCCGTACATTGCCATATCCGAAAGCATCCTCAAAAATATTACTGAAATGAGAAAAGATGTCATCGAAGCCGCTGAAACCTCTAAAACCGGTGCTGCTTAAGCCTTCATGCCCGTACTGGTCATATATTTCCCTTTTTTGTCTGTCACTTAATACTTCGTAAGCCTCAGCCGCTTCTTTAAATTGTTCTTCCGCTTTTTTGTTTCCCGGGTTCTTGTCCGGATGGCACTGCATCGCTAATATGCGGTAGCTTTTTTTTATCTCTTCTTCTGAAGCTGTTTTTGACACATTCAGAATTTCATAATAATCTTTTTTAGTCATGCGCTTTTTCCGGCTCCCTCTTTTTGCATTATTTTCTTGAGGGAATTGAGCATTTCCTCATTATCTGCTTTCTCCAGGGCGTGTTGAGCAAAGAAATATTTTTTTAGATCGATGGCTTTCTGCCCGACACCTTCCCAATCGGCAGATTTTAATTCCAGGTGAAGTGCTTTGGCAACTTGCTGGAAAAGCATAACATCGCCCTTGTCAAAAGCGATATCTTTAATTTTTTGCATACCGCTGTTGTAATTCGCCTTTTGGTAAAACTCGAGCGCGTCGGGAAGGAGGCCTTCTTCTAAAAACAAGTCGCCATAATTCTGAAGCACATTGGGATTAACTTTGTCAATGTATAGAATTTTTTGTTTTAAGCGGTAATCATACAGTTTTTTATTGATCAAAATACGCATCTCCTCACGGGAAAAGATTCTCTCTATCTTAATTTGCTAATAATCTAATAATAAGTTGGTTTATGTCAATCCCGCGATTTTAATCTTCATCTCCAAACGAGGGGAAAATGCGCCGTAAATCGCAGGAGGTCGCTTTATTACTTCTTCTAAAGGTGGCTCCACTACAAGGTAGGATAAATCATCCCATAAGCCGTTTTAGCGCTTCTTCGTATTTTTTCCTTGTATTTTCTATGATTTCTGGAGGCAATTCCGGTGCGGGCGGCTTTTGAATCCATTTAATGGAGATAAGATAGTCTCTTAAGAACTGCTTGTCAAAACTTTTTTGCGGCCGGCCTTTTTCGTAATCATCGGCATACCAGAAACGGGAAGAATCGGGAGTGAGCAATTCATCAATCAGGATTAATTCTTTGCCGATCATTCCAAATTCCATTTTCGTATCGGCAATTATAATGCTTGCTTTTTGGGCGATTTTTGCGGCACGTTCGTAAATGGCTAAACTGGTTTTGATAACTCTATCAGTAATATCCGCGCTGATAAGATCCACCATTTTTTTTCTGTTAATGGGAGAATCATGTTCGCCTGCCTCCGCTTTAGTGGTCGGAGTGAAAATAGGTTCAGGTAGTTTTGATGATTCTTTCAGCCCATCCGGCAATTTAATTCCGGAAACTGTTTTGTTGTGCTGATAATCCTTCCAGCCGGAGCCGCTCAAATAACCACGGACAACACACTCAACCGGCAGCGGATTAGCTTTTTTAACTAACATGCTTCTGCCTTCCAGATCTTTGCGGTAGGGGGCGCATTCTTCGGGAAACTCGGCAGGATTAACAGAAATAATGTGATTGCCGATAATATCTTTCATTTGCTCGAACCAGAAGGCGGACATGCGGTTTAGAATTATGCCTTTGCCGGGCACAGGATTAGGCATGATAACATCAAATGCCGAAATGCGGTCAGTGGTCACGATGAGCAAATAATCTTTTACTGAATAGATATCACGAACCTTCCCTCGGCCAATAAGCTTTAGAGTTGTAAATTCTGTTTGTTGGATGCTTTTTTTCATAAAAAATATGCTCCTTTCAGCGGACGGATGGATTATTATTTTTTTCATGACCTATAGTGGAAGTCGGCGTGCGGCCGTAATTATGTCCGGGCATCACTTTGGTATCTTCGGGCAGGGAGAAGAGTTTTTCCTGGATGGATTTATACATTACCTGCCAGGACCCGCCCGGTAAATCGGTCCTGCCCACAGCTTCCACAAAAAGAGTATCTCCGGTAAATACATAACCGGGTGAATATAAACTAATCCCGCCGGGCGAGTGTCCCGGAGTATGAATAACTTTGAGTGTGACATTGCCCACGGAAATGATATCGCCGTCTTTTACTAAAATATCAGCGGGTGGAGATGGTTTGGCTCCAAACATCCGTAACATCATTGCCGGAGTTGAAGTCAGCATAATAGCGTCATCTTCGTGAACAACGATTTTAGCCCCGGTAGCCTTTTGCATTTCGGCATTACCGCCAATGTGGTCAACATGGCCGTGGGTATTAACTATGTAGTTGATCCGTAAATTATTTTTTTTAGCCTCGGCGATAATTCCTTTGACATCATCCGCCGGATCAATAACCAAAGCATCGCCGGTTATAGGATCTCCAACCAAGTAGGCAAAAACGGCCATTTGTCCTACCTGAATTTGTTTTACAAACATGATTTTTCTCCATTGTAAAATATTTTTATATAATAACACTTTTTAGGTTAATTCGTCAAATAAAATCCGGCATATAAGTGGGGAATATCACATTATTTTAAATCAAAGATGATACAGAGGCGGCTGGAATTGGAATTATTGGCGCTTAAGTATCGCCCCAAAGAATCCATCAATATTATGTCTATGCGGATAAGTGTGATAAAAGCCACGGCTGTCCAATAGCCGGGGATTTATTGACGCCGGGGGTTGGCATAAAGAGAAGTTTTTGTTTCGCGCTAAGAAATCATCAATGATATTTTCATTCTCCTGTGGCAGAAGCGAACAGGTGCAATATATCAAGCGGCCGCCTTTTTTAACGGCCACGGAGGCATTTTGCAGGATTACTTTTTGGGCAGCGGCAAAATTACTCAGATCTTTTTCAGTGGTGCGCCATTTTATTTCCGGATTGCGGCGCAATGTTCCCAGCCCGGAGCACGGCGCGTCCACAAGAACATGATCGAACTTTTCCTTTAATGAATCCGGCAGGCCGGCACTAAGATCAAGCATCTGCGTTTCAATTATATTTATCCCCAGTCGTGTTGCATCTTTTTTCAGTTCGGCAATTTTTTCCGGGTTGCGATCAACCGCGACAATTTGTCCTTTGTTTTTGATGATTGCTGCCAAGTGAGTCGCTTTGCCTCCGGAGCCTGCGCAGACATCCAGTATGGAGTCCACGCTGTTAGGATTGATCAGATAAGAAATAAGTTGCGCCGCTTCATCCTGAATACGCAAGAATCCCTCGGAAAAGAAATTAGTATTTTGAATGGCCCCGGCTGAATCGGTCAAAATAATGTCATCCGGCGAGTAATTTGTCGGCGTCGCCGTAAAACCGGCAGCAGTAAACTTTTGCGCTAATTCTTCTCTGGAAATCTTCAGTGTATTGACACGCACAGTCAAAGGCGGGATTTCGTTATTTGCTGAACATAAAGACATCGTTTCTTTGGGGCCAAAAATTTTTATCCATTTTTTAACGAGCCAGAGCGGATGCGAGTGCAAGGCTGCTATATACTCAGCCGGATTTTTTTCCAGAGAAGGAAAGGGTATCTTATCGCCGCGGCGCAAATAGTTTCTTAAAACAGCATTGACAAACGCGCTTTTTTCCGGATGTATTATTTTGGCGATCTTGACTGCTTCATCCACAACAGCAAAAGCGGGTAGGCGGTCGCTGAATTTGAGTTGATAGATCCCGACGCGTAAAACATTTTTTATGCCTTCATCCATCTTGTCAAGATCGCCGCGGTAGAAGTTTGCTAATATCCAATCCAGATGGCCCTGAAAGCGCAGGACGCCATAAACAAGATGCGTGAGCAGACGCCCATCCGGTGTCCCTGATAGAGCATTTGTATCCAGACAATCATTAAGCAGCGGACTGGCAAACGTCTGACTTAGGCGAACCTGATTTAAAATATCTACGGCCAAATGACGGACTGTTTTTGTCATATTCACTTTTCGCTATTCATTGTAAAACAGTTTCCGGCTTGAGGTGATGACCGTGCAGAAAATCGGGAATCAGCATTCTTTTCTTTCCGGCCAACTGAATATCTTTTAAAATCACATAACCGTCGGATGCCGCTATGGGCAGGCCTGCGGCGCTGGCAGCGCCTATTGTGCCTGGTGCTTCTGATGTTTTACTTTGATTGGCCTCAGCAGAAAATATTTTTAAGACCTGTCCTTCTAAGTGTGTATAAGCCACAGGCGATGGGCTGAGGCCACGGATAAGATTGACAATATTAAAAACGTCATCTTTCCAGTTGATTTTCCCAGTTTCTTTTTTCAGGCGCGGGGCGAATGTCATACCAGTTGAATCTTGCGGTTGTCTCTGTGCGGTTCCGGCAGCCACCTGCTCTATGGTCTTGATGAGCAAGGTCGCGCCGAGTTGGGCCAAACGGTCATGCAACTCGCCATACGTTTCGGCGGCGCCAATGTCCGTTTCCTGCTGCAGGAGAATGTCGCCGGAATCCATTCCTTCATCCATCAGCATAATGGTGACACCAGTCTTTGTTTCTCCTTGGATGATCGGCCAGTTGATCGGCGCTGCGCCCCTGTATTTCGGCAACAGAGAAGGGTGGATATTCAGGCATTGCATTGGCGGATAATCAATAATAACTTTGGACAGAATCTGGCCGAAAGCCACTACCACGACCATCTCCGGGTTGAGCGTCTTGAAAATCTTGATAAAAGATTGGTCTTTTACTTTTTCGGGCTGAAAGATCGGTAAGCCTAATTTTCGTGCCAGAATTTTAACCGGCGGCGCGATTTCTTTTAAACCTCTGCCTTGGGGGCGGTCGGGCTGGGAAACGACGCCGATTATCGGATACTGTTGCTCATTCAGCAGTTGCAAAGAAGGAAGTGCAAAAGCGGGCGTGCCCATAAAAAGAATGCGTGGCTTGGCCATGGGAAAATGTCCTTTCTTTTTTTTCTAGAAAAACATATATGGAAATAAGGAAAATGTGTCAAGGATTACAAATTGCCTTTATGTCATTCCGTGCAAGCGAAGCGCGACACGGAATCCAGTGTTTTTATGGATACCGTCGAAGAGACTGTGTCGTAATGTCTTTGCAAGCGAGAGTAACGACCGAAGCAATTTCGTAAATTACGGTATATATATGAGATTACCACGACGCTTGAGAGGCGTCTCGTAATGACAAAATAGAATTGAGACACAGTCTGCCAGTCCGGAATGACAAAACTATTTATCGAAGGTTAATCCTATTATTGTGAGACTCAAATTTCAAAAACGAAGTGTATTGAAATTTGTAAGTCGAACAATCCCGCACAGCGGAGGGTAATGAAACACAAATTTTAAGAACGTAGTGAATTAAAATTTGTTAGTTGAACTATCCTGCATAAGCATGGGTATAATACCCCATTAGCTAGCTGCGGAATTGTTTCCAACGTTTGTTTTGGGGTTTTATACCCGTGATTACGCGAACTAAAAATAAACTCTTAAATTTACCGAGGGACTTCCAACTTTTTATAGCGGCCACGTTTGTTTTCGGATTCTCGCAGAGTATTGTTGACTCCACTTTTAATAATTTTTTAAATGAAACTTTTTTAATCAGTAACCTTCAACGTGGACTTTTGGAATTTCCCAGGGAATTGCCGGGTCTTCTTGTTGTCTTTGTTTCCGCAATTTTATTTTTTCTGTGTTCGAGGAGACAGGCGTTTTTAGCTAACATTCTGTGTGCCATCGGGATATTGTTTATTGGATTTTATTCGCCCACTTTTTCCATAATGCTTATTTGGCTCTTCATATTCAGTGTCGGACAGCATTTGTTTCTCCCGCTGAATCAAAGCATTGGAATGGAGTTGGCCACTGAGGGAAAAACCGGCAAAAGGCTGGGGCAATTCAGCGCCGTAGCCAATGTTGCCATGATCATCGGCAGTTTTGCTATCTTCATCGGTTTTAAGTTTTTCAATCTTAATTTTAAGACATCATACGTCGTGGCTTTTTTGGGATTTTTTACGGTAGCAACGCTCATATTCCTGATGAAAAAAGACGAGCCTGTTTCGGCCAGGATGAAGTTTCAGCTCCGCAAAGAATACAAACTGTATTACTGGTTGAGCATTCTGTACGGTACACGCAAACAGATATTTTTGACATTTGCGCCCTGGGTGCTGGTTACTGTCTTTAAGCAAAAGACGCAGGTTCTGGCGACTCTTCTGGCTGTAGGTGGCGTGATCGGAATATTTTTCAAACCCATGTTGGGAAAGGCAATTGATAAATTGGGAGAAAGAGTCATTCTCACTTCGGAAGCGGTAATTCTTGTATTCGTCTGCATCGGCTATGGTTTTGCCAGAGAAATATTTACGGAAACTGCGGCGATGTTTATTGCATTTACTTGTTATATTCTTGATCAGCTTCTGATGTCGGTGGGCATGGCGAGGGCGACTTACCTCCGGAAAATAGCGGTCAAGCCCGAAGATGTTACGCAGACACTGACGATGGGCGTGAGCATTGATCACATCTTTTCCATTGGCATCGCTGTCTCCGGCGGTTTTATCTGGCTTAAGTTGGGGTATCAATATGTCTTTCTGCTGGGCGCGATTATTGCCGTGATTAATTTCTTTTCCGCGTTGAGAATCAAAACTCAATAAATTTCTTCCATTGACACATAATTCCTATTTCCTTATACTCTCAATCAATAAAAATTTATTTAAAAAGGAACCTACTATGACTATCAACATTAAAACCGAAGAGCACATCATGTTCATTGAAATCGACCGGCCTAAGAAATACAACGCCATGACGCGCGAGATGTATTCCCAAATGGCGCAGGCCTATTACAAACTGGATCAGGACGACAATTTGTGGGTGGGGGTTGTTTACGCCAACGGCCCGCATTTTACATCGGGGCTGGAGTTGACCGACTGGTCGGATACGTTTAGCAAAGGTCTTGGTTTTCCTCTGGCCGATAAAAATGAAATTGATCCGTTTTACATGATGAACGAAGAGCGCTGCCGCAAGCCTGTTATTTTTGCCGTGCAGGGTTATTGCTTTACCTAGGGTGTGGAGACGATGCTCAACGCGGATATCCGTGTAGTGGCATCCGACACACGTTTCGGTCAATTGGAAGTTCGCCGCGGATTTTTCCCCTGCGGAGGCGGCACATTTAGATTGGCGAGAGATATTGGCTGGTCCAACGCGATGCGCTACCTTTTAACCGGTGATCAATGG
>CAVQCU010000132.1:0-4645 GCA_963710995.1 uncultured delta proteobacterium | reverse complement strand
CGACGGGATATTTTCTCATGAGGAGGCTTTCAATTCTGGACCAGTCGACAGTGGCGTTGATCTGTTCCATTCTTTTAATAGCCCGGTTCTTTTCCATGGAAGCAAAGAGCGATATATCGGTGAAGGTGAAGTTGGTTTTCATTTTTTTGAAGCTCATAGTTCCTCCAAGAAGTTTTATTTGAAGGAATTATGCCTGAAACGCAACTGTTTGTCAAGATATTTATACAATAATATCAATATATTAGCTTTGAATAACTGCTTTTTAACCGGAGAATTATTAGGAGAATATAATTGAAAACTATCGCTAGTTGTGCAAAGGTCTCACCTTGACTTTACTTGAAGCAATTCGTTTTGCTGGTGCTAAAATAAAATTCTATAGAGCTTGCTCATCAGAATGTTTTGGTGATACTTAAAAGGTTTGAACAACGGTTAATTTTCTCATGATGGTTCTTTCAAGAGATTTTATTGGTAGCATCCGTGACGCGATGGGAATATATTAAATAAATTATTCAGGAGATTTTATGTTTAAGAACAAAACGTTACTCATCACAGGTGGCACAGGCACCTTTGGCAATGCTGTTTTAAAGCGCTTTTTAGATACTGATATTAGAGAAATCAGAATTTTTTCACGCGACGAAAAAAAACAAGATGATATGCGCAATGCCCTGCGGAATCCAAAGGTGAAGTTCTACCTGGGGAATGTTCGGGATTATGACAGTATACTGCTCGCCATGCAGGATGTAGATATGGTTTTTCATGCGGCGGCTCTCAAGCAGGTGCCGTCCTGTGAATTTTTTCCCATGGAGGCCATTCGGACGAACGCTATTGGTGCGGAAAACGTCATGAAAGCTGCATTGGCCTGTAAAATCAGAAAAATGATTACTCTCAGTACCGATAAGGCTGTTTATCCGATAAATGCAATGGGAATGTCTAAGGGGCTAATGGAAAAGCTCATGATTGCCAATGCGCGAGCCCATGGGGAATCAGGTACGATCTTCTGCGGTACCCGTTACGGCAATGTCATTGGATCTAGGGGTTCCATAATCCCCCTTTTTATCGGCCAGATCCTGACGGGTGCTCCCTTGACGATTACTGATCCGAACATGACACGATTCATGATGTCTATTGATGATGCTTTGGATCTCGTTGTGTATGCCTTTCAACATGGTAATCCAGGCGATGTCTTTGTTCAGAAGGCTCCGGCAGCAACCATTGAAATTCTGGCTAGGGCATTGAAAAAGATTTTCAAGGGCGACAATGAAATTCGTATTATCGGTACCCGGCATGGTGAAAAGCTTTATGAAACGCTGTTGACACGTGAAGAAATGTCACGGGCCGAAGATATGGGAAATTATTTCAGGATTCCTGCCGATATTCGCGACCTGAATTACGCCTGTTATTTTACCGAGGGGCAGACTAGTGTTTCCGGCCATATTGATTACCATTCCCACAATACACAGCGGTTAGATGAGGATGGCATGATTGAATTACTGCTGAAACTTCAATTTGTCAGGGATGCTTTGGAAACAGGTAAAATAATATTGTAAATTTCTAAAACTAAGGTTAATTAGACTTTATATATTGTGATAGAGAACATGGTGGTATGAATAAAATGAAACGAATTTTGATTTTGGGTTCTATTGGGATGGCCGGACATACGATTACGCTTTATTTTAAAGAAAGAGGCTATGATATTATAGCATATTCGATGTACCCTTTTCCCTATTGTGAAAACATTATTGGAAATGCTTTTGAAACTGATAATTTTCGAATCATGATATCAGAAGGGAAATATGATGTAATTATTAATTGCATTGGTATATTAAACAAAGCAGCAGAAGAAAACCATTCTGATGCACTGTATTTAAATAGTTATTTGCCACATCTCATTGCTGATACGATAAAAAACAAAAAGACTAAACTAATACACATGAGCACAGATTGTGTGTTCGCTGGCAATACTGGCCCATATTACGAAAAAAGTCTACGTGATGGTGCAACTTTTTACGATCGCTCAAAAGCATTAGGCGAAGTAGAAGACAATAAAAATCTTACCTTACGTAATTCTATTATCGGACCTGACATGAATAAAAACGGGATTGGTCTTTTCAACTGGTTTATGAGGCAAAAAGGAACTATTAAAGGATTTACAGGCGCATTATGGACAGGCGTTGCTACGCTTACTCTTGCCAAAGCTATGGAAAAAGCGATGGAGGATAATCTTTGCGGATTGTATAATTTAGTTAATAACGTAAGTATTTCCAAGTATGATTTGCTTGTTCTTTTCAATAAGTACTTTCGAAATAATAGTCTGACTATCCTCAAGAATGATGATCTAAAATTAGATAAATCATTAAGAAATACGCGTAAGGATTTTTCTTTCGTGGTTCCTTCTTATGAGCAGATGGTTCAGGAAATGAAAGAATGGGTCGATGTCCATCCAAAACTTTACCCTCATTATCAAAACCGTACTTGAAATGAAAAAAATGAAATTGATGACAATCGTTGGTACGCGGCCGGAAATTATAAAATTGTGCCGGGTGATTCATGAACTTGATAAGCACACGGCGCACGTTTTGGTTCATTCCGGGCAAAATTATGATTATGAACTGAACGAAATTTTTTTCCAGCAGTTGGAAATTCGGAAGCCTGACTATTTTCTGAATGCAGTGGGCAAAAATGCGGCACATACTATAGGGAACGTTATTGCCAGTATGGATGATTTACTGGCAAAGGAATGTCCTGACGCCTTTCTTTTGCTGGGCGATACGAACAGTTGCCTTTCTGCCATTGCCGCAAAACGGCGCAAGATTCCCATCTTTCACATGGAGGCTGGGAATCGTTGCTTTGATCAGCGGGTTCCGGAAGAAATAAACCGGAAAATAATCGATCATATAAGCGACATTAATTTACCTTATACAGAACATGCCCGCCGCTACCTTCTGGCCGAAGGGCTGAAGCCGGAAACCGTGATCAAAACAGGTTCTCCGATGAAAGAAGTACTTGCCTATTACCGCTCTCAGATCGAGGCATCGGATATTCTGGATCGGTTGCAGTTGAATGCAGGCAGTTACTTTGTGGTCAGTGCCCATCGGGAAGAAAATATTGACGATGATACCAACTTTTCCGATTTGATGGCGTCACTGAAGGTCATTGCGAATACATATGACTTGCCTCTGATCGTATCCACCCATCCACGAACGAGAAAACGCATGGAAAGTCTGGAGGTAGATGAACGGGATCATCTTATCCATTTTTTAAACCCCCTCGGCTTCTTAGATTACGTGAAACTTCAGATGCATGCCCGCTGTGTAGTTTCCGACAGTGGCACCATTACAGAAGAATCTTCCATTTTAAGTTTTCCTGCCGTGACAATACGCCAGGCCCACGAAAGGCCGGAAGGGATGGATGAAGGGACTCTGATCATGTGCGGGCTGAAAGCTGAAAGAGTTCTGAAAGCGATTGCTGTCGCCATAGCTCATTATGCCAACACAACCCGACCATTCAATATTGTTTCTGATTACGACACAGATAATGTTTCTCAAAAAGTTCTACGTATTATTATTAGCTATACCGATTATGTGAATCGGACAGTCTGGCATAAATAGCCTACCAAAGAGAAGGTTTATTAAAGTCCAACGGATATAAGATATTGTCATTAGACTTTTGCAAAAAGCGATTATTCCGTTGATGATCAAATTTGGAGAAAATTTTCAGAAAAACAATGATCATAAAGATCAAAAATTCCACTGTGTGATGATATTGTAATCTCCAAAAAGGCCATTATACCTTCAAGTACTCCCGGCCGGTTTGAATATTTTTTAAGCTCGATAGAGATTGAGAGCTTTGAACAACGAGACACTTTGGTAGAGGTAATATTTTTGATCAATTTATTAATTCTTTTTGTATTCACAGCACCATTTTCATCGATTAAGTGCTGTCACTTATGTTTATGAAGAGTTCATTTTACCCCCATATGCAACCTCATTCGTCCCGGATTACTGGTTTTCCCGTGTATTGGATGTACGCCTTCCTATGTTACGCCGTTTTTAATATTCTGGAAGCCCGGGAAAGATTGAACGCCATCTGCCGGAAGAGAGCATCAAGCGCATTTTTAATCAACTTCGGGAACCTTGCCCGATATGCCTTGTTGTATAAATGGCTTAATCCGAAATACTGTTCAACGATATACCGTACTTTAGAAATAGCTTTGTTACGCTCTTTTTCATATTCCGTAAGTTCGGCGCCTGTTGTCGCTTTACGCATAATGCCGTCTTCAATACTGTTCATGGAGAGAAACTCTCGATTCGGCTTTCCAAAATACCCTTTATCCGCATAAACTTTTTTAATAGGTTCTTTCGTGTGACAACTACCGGCAACGCAAAGAGGAAGATAAGGACTATCATGATGAGAAGCAGGAGTCATCTCCGTGGACAGAACAAAACCATGTTTAACATCCACGGAAGCATGTTCCTTAATTCCGTAATGGGCGACATCATTTTTGACTGTCCAGTCCGATTCCAGATCGCGGGAGAATTTAAGCGCGTTGCCGTTCTTATCAACTTTTCCTTGAGGCGTTTTACTCTTTGCTTTTTCTTTTTGAAGTATTTCATTGCTGAGTGGATGGGAAGCAGATTGCACCAGA
>CAVQCU010000131.1:0-6628 GCA_963710995.1 uncultured delta proteobacterium | reverse complement strand
GAAGGCCTGAAGGTTCCTAAGAGACAAACGAAACGTGGTCGTTTGTGGTTGAATGATGGTTCTTGTGTTCGTCTTCGGCCGACGCATCGTAACCATGTTTGGTCTTATGATTTTGTTGCCGATCGCACCCATGACAGTCGACCAATCAAGATGCTCACAGTTATTGATGAATACAGTCGTGAATGTTTGGCTATTGTTACGGAAAGGAATTTAAAATCTGATGATGTCCTGGATTGTCTGACAGAAATGTTCATTCGTCATGGAGCGCCGGAGTATATTCGCTCGGATAACGGGTCGGAATTTACGGCAAAGATGGTTCGTCGATGGTTGTCAAACATTGGTGTTCAGACCCTTTATATTGAACCGGGCAGTCCTTGGGAAAACGGCTATATTGAAAGTTTCAACGGCAAGCTCAGAGATGAATTACTAAACGGAGAAATATTCTATACTTTGAAAGAAGCGAAAACGTTAATTGAAAAATGGCGCATGGAATACAACACATTCAGGCCACATAGTTCCTTGAATTATCGTTCTCCAGCGCCAGAGGCGTACCTGAATTGAGAAATAAAAAATGCCTGAATCCTAACTTAACATGTGGTACAAGGATTTGGGGCAGGTCAGTTACTTTTTCCAAGAGCATAATTTCCTGGTGATGTGTCTTTAATTACCTCATCAATTTTTTCGTTGCTTAACAAGTAAGGCCCATACATATTCAAACTTGCCATTTCGCTCTCCTTATAGTTAATGGTTATTAAAAAGCCAGAGGGCAGGCCGGTTGCCCTATGGCTACACAATTCATGTTTTTATCTCTTAGATTTCACGTGAATCGCAATGACTTTGCCATTTTTCGGATATATGATTTTACCCGTCCGCCAGTGGCGAAAATATTTAACAAATATTATCGTATCGTTACTTTTAGACAAAGAAATCCTCCTTTCCGCTAGCTTGAATATTGAGCTTGACAGGAGGACACTGATTTGGTAATTGAAGGTTAACTAGCTCAATTATCACCAGACCCAATCTAGGGTCCACCTGAAGGACGATGACCCAAGCTAACGATTTTAGTCATCGTCAAAGCTTAAGAGCCACTAAGTTTTGCCGAACTTTGTGGCTCTTTTTTTATTTACCTTTATCAAGATCAATAATATAGTATCCAGTTTGTTCATCTATATAGATATCATATTTATCAGTTTCCTTATGATTAATATCGTAACAAGTAAGAAACGATTTAGCTGCTATTATTGCTGCATTATTTCTTACATTCATTTTTGCTGCACCTTCTTCTTCACCGTTTTCTACAAATTTTAAGCCAATTTTTCGCGTTTCTCTGTCATAAAACATTATCACATAACACTTATTAATGAGGTCAAATTTCTCAACAGCTCCTTGATTTAACCCAATTTGCCCACCTTTCCAAATGGATACCCTGGGCTTATAATTTTTCCCCCTACCCGTAAACCTTTCAAAGGCCATTATTATTCACCACCTTTCTTAATTAATAATATAATTATCATGCTTCTATTTCTTTTACAAGATAATTATTACCATATTCTTTCCTTTTTTTACACTTTCTATGTTTCCTTATAATACATATTTCCCATATTATCAAGTATTTTTTGCCAATCTACTATTATATATATTCATTTTATCTATTCATAACACTTCTATAATATATTAAATCATATTCCTTCCTTCTTTCTTAATCATTAGAAAAATGTTTCATACCAATTTGCAATCAAACATCAAGTAATGATCTTGTTAACTATTTAATAATATTTCATAATATATAATTTATGCTTAGCGTTTGATGCCAAACTGGTATCAGTAACAGTGATTGGTCGTAAATTTGGTCGGGACTTGATAGGTTTTAAGGGGTTTTGTTGGGGTAAAAGCTCAATAAAATGACGGAATAAGGCTTTTGGCTCGATCTTTCACGCCTGTAACCTGGGTTCGACTCCCCGTGGGGACGCCAATATCCAAATAAAAATGGCAACTTGTAAAAGTTTGCCCTTTTTATTTACCTGAATCTTAATCTTATACCATTTCGATATCAAAGGATAACGCGGCGGCAAGGAGAAGGTGCCTGAAGCGTATTGCACACGCGTGACCTTTAGGTTATACGCTGAGGAAACCAACGACGCAGCCAACAAAGTTAGTCAAAGACCGGAAGCGCATCCCGTAGGGAACGCACAGTAAATTAAATTTTACCTTACCGGTAATTACCGCCTGCAAGGTGGTAACTTACAAGCGAATTGGTATTATTCTTCTTTTTTCTTACTTGCTCGTTTTTTTGCTGCAGCTTCATCCGTATCAGCTGTTTGTTTCTTTGGCTTTTTGGGTGTTTCTTCATCCGCCTCAGATGGTTGCTTCTTTGGCTTTTTCGGTGTCGCTTCATCCGCCTCAGCAAATTGCTTTTTAGGTTCTTTAGGCGCTTTCTCATCATTGGCAACCGGTTGTTTCTTTGGTTCTTTATCAACCGCGTCCACCTTCTTTTTTTGTTTCGGCTCCGCCAGTTTTGGCGATGGTTCTGATTTTTCCTCTTTCTTCGCCGCCAGGTCGGCTAACTTTTGCACTTTAGCTTGCGCTAATGCCTGGGTAAGCAGAACAAACTTCTCAACCGCCGCAATTCTTACATTAGTCTCTCTAATTTTTGATTTCAGGCTCTTAACAAGAGGGTCGCTTTGAGCTTTTTCTTTGCTGATCCCTTTTTGATCTAATTGCTGCAATCGCATGGCCAGTTTTTTTTCAAATATTCTGAGTTGTTCCATCCTTACATTTTTACTCTTTGATGCCATTTTTCCCTCTCCTTGTGTTTTTAAAAATTTGCGTCTTTAAATAACAATATTTTCACTTTAAAGCTATAAATATTATTACTATTATAGATTAATTTTTTCCGTTAAATCACCATCATTTTTATCTTCGTACCATTAACCCAACAACTTCAATATGCTCTGTTTGCGGAAACATATCCACAGGCAAGAGACTTTGCAGATCATAACCGCATTCATTTAAATATTTAACGTCTCGCGCCTGCGTAGCGGGATTGCAGGAAACATAAATAATCTTTTGCGCCTGCAAATCTATAATTGCCTTTAACAACGCCTTTTCACAACCACTCCGGGGAGGGTCAAGTACAATCACGGAGATTTGATCTCCCGGCGGTAGAAATTCCCTCCGTAATACGTTTTCGATATCCCCGTGAATAAACTTTACGTTTTTCACACCTGCATTTTCGGCATTTATTTGAGCATGCTTTACTGATTTTTCATTTATTTCTATGCCTATAACATTTTTAGCATAGGGCGCAAGAAAAATAGAAAACAGCCCGCTGCCGCAATAGGCATCAACCAAAGTACTTATTTCATTAGTTGCGGCCAGACAGCAAACTTCATCGACCAATTGATCTGTCAAATATAAATTGGCCTGAAAAAATCCATCGCGGGGCACCAGAAAATTTTTCCCCTTCACTACCCTGACAATTGATTCCTTTTTGCTTGCCTGATCGACAAAAAAATCTGACCAAATTGTCAGTTGCGCATCAGTATTGCGTCGCAACTGCTTATTTTCCCTGAGAGAGCCCATTTTTTCATTAATTGTTTCTTTCATTATTTCACAACGTTCGATGTCCACAAGCTTGCCGCCGGAAATATCTAAAAAACCGATTTTCCAGCCATTCGACACAACTTCGGTATGATACTGGGCCTTCCCCCGATAATGATAAATCTTTGGCGCGGCTATTGGCTCCAAAACAGGCGGAGATGCAATTTTGCCGATTTTCCAAAAAGCTTCATGGACCTGCCTTTTTTTGATTTTCAACTGATGTTCATAATCTAAGTGCTGATAGCAACAACCGCCGCAATTTTCATAATAACGGCATAAGGGTTTTACTCGCATTGGTGATGGCTTGATTATTTTTAATATCTTACCGCGGACAAATTTCTTTTTTTGCTGAGTGATTTCAATTTCCAGTTCATCGCCTGGAGCGGCAAAGGAAACAAAGACCACAAAATTATCAATGCGGCCAACGCCTTCCCCGCCGAAAGCTATTGATTCAATTTTTATTATCGCGCGATCTTTGAACTGCAAAACAATCCTCCTTTCATGTAGATAACATATAGTCAAAGCGGCCGTCAATTCGGAACAGTATTTTTCTTTACAACTCGGGCTAATGTTGTTAATTAAGTTCCTACTAAAAAAGGTATTTTACGAGGCCGTTAATGTCTTCAAAAAGAAATTCCATACTCTGCCCCAATTGTCGCAAGCTGATTAGCATGGATGAGCCTGCCTGTCCTTATTGCGGACTTATACGCCCCAGTTTACACAATACCGCAGGTATTATTCGAAAGATCTTTCTTGGCTCCGATCCGGTTAGAACCATTATCTATATTAATATTGCTTTTTATTTTCTATCGCTGCTTTTGGATCCACAAGGAATTCTTGCCGGCGGTGGCATGTTTAATTTTCTTACGCCGTCAAATCAGAGCCTTTTTTTATTAGGAGCAAGCGGCACCATCCCCGTGATCCAGGCTCATCGTTTTTGGACTTTAATTTCCGCTTCGTTCTTGCACGGAGGAATCCTGCATATTGCCTTCAACATGATGGCGCTATACCAACTGGGACCCTTTGTTTTGCGGGAATTCGGCTTCCATCGCTTTATCAATTTATATATTATTACCGGAGCCTGTGGTTTTGCGGCTTCCGTCCTGTTCGGTGTTCCCTTCACCATCGGAGCTTCCGCCAGTATCTGCGGATTAATCGGCGCCATCATATATTACGGCAAAAGCCGCGGCGGCTCTTACGGAGAAGCCATATATAAACAGGCAATGGGCTGGGTCGTAGGGTTAATTTTCTTCGGATTAATATTTCCTGGCATAAATAACTGGGCGCACGGCGGAGGAATATTATCAGGGATACTCCTGGCTTTCCTGATGGGTTATAACGACAATAAACAGGAAAGCGCATGGAGTAAGCTTTTGGCCTATGCCTGCATCTTACTTACGGTGGTAATTTTAATCTGGGCGGTCATCTCTTCATTGCTGATTGGCAGAGGAATCGTGATCTAGTCACGGGTATGAACCCCAAAGCAAGCTGTGGGATATTATACCCTCCGCTTCGCGGGATTGTTCAACTTTCCAATTCCGCTACGCTTTGCTTTCGGAATTGGAGTTTCACGAATAAAATTAAAAATAATAAGGAGCATTATTGAATGTCCGATCAATCAACTTCCCCCCAGCCGACGCTGCAAGCTGGCGATGAATTACATGGATTTAAAGTTTTGCGCGTGGAAGCATTTCACGAAATACGAATTACCGCTTACGAAATCGAGCACAAAAAGACCGGCGCCAAAGTTGTGCACCTGCACTCGTTGGATCGTGAAAATTTATATGCGATTGGTTTTCGTACTCCGCCGGCTGATTCAACAGGACTGCCGCATATACTGGAACATTCCGTGCTGGCGGGCTCCGAAAAATATCCGCTTAAAGACGTTTTTAAAGAATTGATACGTTCAACACTGCAAACTTTTATCAACGCTTTCACTTATCCGGATAAAACTATTTATCCGGTAGCGAGTCAGATAAAAGTTGATTTTTTCAACCTAGCCCGTGTTTACACTGATTTAGTGCTGAATCCGCGCATGCTTAAGGAAACTTTTTTGCAGGAAGGTCACCACCTTGAATTTTCCATGCCAAATGATTTATCCAGCGATCTGATTATTTCCGGCATAGTTTACAATGAAATGAAGGGGGTATACTCATCACCTGATTCGCTGATGTATAAAGCTATACAGGAAAATCTCTACCCCGACAGCGTTTACGCTTTTGATTCCGGCGGCGACCCCGATGTGATTCCTACGCTCACGTATGAACAGTTTCGGGAATTTCATCGCTCTTATTATTTCACCGACCAACGCGCGATTTTTTATATACGGCGACATCACCACCTCCGAGCACCTCGCATTTCTTTCCGAAATGCTTACTGGTTTTGATCGCGTGGAAATAGACTCTTCTATCAAAAGCCAGAAACGTCTGACGGCATCCCGCACTATCCGGAGCTCTTATCCCATAGGAAAAGATGAACCCATCGACCATAAAACGATGGTAAACATCGCCTGGATGATGTCCGATAACGCCGACTATGAAACATCGCTTATTTTGGAAATCATTGCCGCGCTTCTTGTGGGCAGCGCGGCCAGCCCTTTGCGCAAAGCGTTGATTGATTCCGGTTTGGGCGAAGACCTTTCCCCGATAAGCGGCATCGAGGCTGACTTGAAGCAATTAATGTTTTGCGCAGGTTTAAGAAATACGCAAAGTTCGGACGTGCAAAATATTGAACAGCTGATTTTTGATACAATAAAAATTATTGTGGCCAATGGTTTTGATAAAGAACTAATCGAAGGCGTCCTGCATCAAATCGAATTTCACGGCAAAGAAGTAGTTCGCGGCTCTTACCCTTACGGCATTTCTTTAATGGGCAACGTGTTTCAGACATGGCTCTATGACGGCGATCCCTTAATCGGATTGGATTTTTCCCGGATAATTGAAGATATTCGCCGGCGTTGGACAGATAATCCGCAAATATTCCAAAAGATGACAAAGCTTTGGTTTCTGGATAACCCCCATCGCCTCCT
>CAVQCU010000130.1:0-61053 GCA_963710995.1 uncultured delta proteobacterium | reverse complement strand
TCCTTGTTGTGAATGTTGCAGCAGGAAGCCTGCCGCGAATGATAGATGAATATAAGCACGAATAAGTAGGCGTCAAGTGGGTCATTTTCGACCCATCCTCCGTGGCCTCGTGGCCTGGCTATACTGCATGACTGGATGGGTAGCCAGTGTGGGACAATGTAGGAGGCTATCCTACTCTTGCCTACATCGCCGCCGTCTCATGGCCCAATATACTGCATGACTGGATGGGCTTCCGAGCGGTAGGTAGTATGGTGTGCGACATGTAGGCGTCAAGCCCACTCTGGATTTGAAGGAAGCGGCAACCGGTGCGGACATAGTGGTCGAAGTTGTTATTGAAGTTATGGATGTGAAGAAAAAGGTTTACGCGGAACTCGAAGAGATTGTTCCCAGACATTGTCTGTTCTTTACCAATACTTCCGGGCTGAGCATCACGGAAATGGCTTCCGTGACCAAAAGACCCGATAAGGTAATCGGCACACATTTCTTCAATCCGGTTCCCGTGATGAAACTTCTGGAAATAATCTGCTGTTATCAGACCTCCGCTGAAACGCTGGAAACAGCCAAGACTTGGGGCAAAAAAATCGGCAAGGAAGTTATTATCGTGAAGGAAGCTCCGGCGTTTGTCGTCAACCGCATTCTCTGCGTGATGCTCAACGAAGCTTTCTACGTGCTGGATCAAGGTCTGGCCTCTGCCGAGGATATCGACAAGGGCATGATGCTGGGATGCAATCATCCCATCGGGCCGCTGGCGCTGGCTGATCTGGTTGGCCTTGAAACTCTACTGCGAATCATGGATGATATGTACAAAGAACTGGGCGACAAATACCGCCCGGCGCCTCTCTTGAGAAAGCTTGTTCGCGCTGGTAATTTTGGGCGTAAATCAGGTCGGGGCGTATACGATTACAGTAAAAAATAAGAGCCGGAGAATTTATATTTATGAAAACCAGAATTACAGAACTTTTTGGAATTAAGTATCCCATTATTTTATCCGGCATGAGCTGGATCAGCGTACCGAAAATGGTCGCGGCTGTTTCCAACGCTGGAGGTTTGGGAATTTTAGCAACAGGTCCATTTAACGCCGAACAGACGCGCGCGGCGATAAAAGAAATCCGCTCCCTCACGGATAAACCATTTGGCGCTAATGCCTCTCTCTTGTTTCCAGGAGCGTCTGAAAATGCCAAAGTATTACTGGAAGAGAAGGTGCCCGTAATTAATTTTTCTTTGGGCAAGGGCGACTGGATAGTGAAACAATCGCATGGTTATGGCGGGAAAGTAATAGCCACTGTGGTTAATGCCCGCCACGCCAAACGGGCGGAAGATTATGGCTGCGACGGCGTTATTGCTACCGGTCACGAAGCAGCAGCGCACGGTGAGCATGTGACTTCTCTGGTGCTTGTTCCTTCACTGGTGGACGTGGTTAAAATTCCTGTTATCGCTACCGGCGGTTTCGGCGACGGGCGTGGCCTGGCGGCAGCTCTGGCGCTGGGGGCGGAAGGCATAGCGCTGGGCACGCGTTTAATGACGACCAAAGAAAGCCCACTGCATGATGTTTATAAAAAACTGTCCATCGAGAAAGACGTGGAAGATACTTTGTACTCGAATAGATTTGATGGACTTCTCTGCCGTGTCATGAAGACGGACGCCGCCCAAAGAGCCATCAATCGCGGCCTTAATCTGCCGGCGGCCTTTTTCAATGCGCAGGATATCGCCAAGCAGATGAAACTTCCTTTTTATAAATTGTTCATTGGTGTTTTGCTGTCCGGATGGAAAAATTCCCGACAGCTGGCTTTTCTGGCTAATGCGTTCCACGCGATCAGATCAGCCACGGAAGACGGCGATATGAAGCATGGCGTGCTTCCCGTTGGGCAGGTCCAGGGTCTGATCCACGATGAACCAACGGTAGCTGAGCTTATTGAAAGAATAGTGGCCCAGGCAAAAGAGCAGCAGCAAAAACTTAATGCTCATTTTTCTTAACCCCGATAAACGGGATAAGCCCCGTCCCTGCGGGATAAGTGCGTTAATGACTTTGCTTTCTACCAGAAAGCAAAGTCTAACTCACTAATGCGTTAACGAAATTATTTTCTGTAAAAAGCGCAGAAAATAATTTCTAACTTACTAAATAAGCCCAGCCGGATAAAATATGTTTCAGAATAAAAAAGTGGTAGTGGTCATGCCGGCTTATAATGCCGAGAAAACCCTCTTCAAAACATATGAGGAGGTTATGGCTCAGGGCATTGTTGATACGGTTATTCTTGTCGATGACGCCAGTCCCGATAATACCGCGAAAGTGGCGGCGAGCCTTCCCCGGACAAAAGTTTTTGTTCATGAACGCAATCTCGGCTACGGGGGAAACCAGAAAACCTGTTACCGGCTAGCCCTGGAAGAAAACGCGGATATTGTAATCATGGTGCATCCCGATTACCAATATACGCCCAAGCTGATTCCGGCGATGGCTTCTTTAATCAGCAATGGTCTTTACCATTGCGTACTCGGTTCCCGCATCCTCGGCGGCTATGCCCTAAAAGGCGGTATGCCTCCGTGGAAATATATTGCTAACCGCTTTTTGACTTTTGTGGAAAATGTTTTAATCGGAGCAAAACTCTCTGAATATCATACCGGATACCGCGCGTTTTCCCGTGAACTTTTAATGCGATTGCCCTTGAAAAATAATTCCGATGACTTTGTTTTTGATAATCAGATGATGGCTCAGATAGTTTGGTTTGGTTATACTGTTGCTGAAGTAAGTTGTCCGACAAAATATTTTTCCGAAGCGTCATCTATTAATTTTAGCCGGAGTATTGAATACGGTGTCGGCTGTCTGAAAACAGCGTGTGCTTTTCGCCTGGCTAAAATGAACTTAATAAAGTCTGTCCTGTTTTCCGCCCAGTAATACGCGGTTGATAGGCAAAAATATTTCAAGGGTTTTCTTTGGCAAAGAAAACCCGTTTTTATTTGCGAGTAGAATCCAGCGTTAATTATTATTGGCGGCAAGTTTCAATGAAGAGATTGTTTTTTGATAATCTTTAGTGCCGAAAATCGCGGCGCCGGCAACCAGGACATCGGCTCCGGCCTCGGCGATATCCCTGATATTTTTTAGATTTACCCCCCCATCAACTTCCAGTAAAGGCTTACTCGACAATCCTGTCAACATTTTGTTCGCTCTGGCAATTTTTGACAAAGAGGTTTTAATAAACTGTTGGCCGCCAAATCCGGGATTAACGGTCATAATCAGCAAAAGATCAATATAGGGAATAATTTCTTCAATTTGTGTCAATGGCGTTGCCGGATTTAATGAAACGCCCGCTTCTTGGCCTAACTTCTTAATCATGTCGATAGTTCGATGGAGATGATTTGTAGCTTCCACATGAACAGTAATAATATCGGCGCCGGCTTGGGCAAAAGATTCAATATACCTTTCGGGATTTTCAATCATCAGGTGTATGTCAAAAGGAAGTTTTGTTGTTTTTCTTAAGGTCGATATTATGGCCGGGCCTATGGTGATATTGGGGACAAAATGGCCGTCCATTACATCAATATGAATCCAGTCGGCGCCGGCTTTTTCCACGGTGGCGATTTCCTCGCTCAGTCTGCTGCCGTCGGCGGAAAGGATTGAAGGGGCAATTATTTTCATTGGTTATTTTCTCCCCAGCTTGTTTATGAAGTTAAATATACTAAAGAGAGGCCGTTGTCAACCATGGGTATTTAATATCCTGCGATGTCGGGATATCCCTATGTGCTTTGCACACGGGACAATTTCCAATAGCATTTAGCTATTGGATAATTCGACTAAGAAACTTCAATGCGCTTTGCTTTTGAAGTTTTAGTCTCATTACGTCCAACAAGTTTCAGCGCGCGTCGCTTCTGAAACTTGGGACTCATTAATTTTCTTGACACTAAAGCAGAAAAATCTAAAGATAGTCACATGTATATTTTATACAATATTATTTTATTTGCGGCAGCGATTATTATTTTGCCTTATTTTTTGCTGAAAATAATATTTACCGGTAAATATCGCAAAAGCTTGGTCCAGAAGCTGGGCGGAAGGCAGGCGAGAATACTGGCTAATTTGAAAGACGGGCCGCGGCTTTGGATTCATGCGGTTTCCGTAGGCGAGGTCACCGCCGCCGCGCCGATCGTCGCTTCTTTAAAAACGAAACGGCCGGAAGTGAAGATTATTTTTTCGACTTCCACGGAAACAGGCCAGGAAATGGCGTGCAAGTTTATCAAGGAAGCCGCCGCGTTTATTTATTTCCCGCTGGATATTCCGTATATTGTGCGTAAAATGATCAAATTAGCCAAGCCCGATGTTTTTGTGCTGGTGGAAACGGAACTTTGGCCTAATTTCCTTCGAGTATGCGAATCCCGCCAGATAAAAGCATTGATGGTTAACGGCCGGATTTCGCCTCGTTCTTACCGCAAGTACCGGCTGACGAGTTTTTTTTGGAAAAGAATTCTCTATAATTTAAACGCCGCCGGAATGATTGCCGAGATTGACGCGGGACGGCTGAAAAATATCGGCATGGATTCCGCAAAAATAAAAGTGCTGGGAAACGCGAAATATGATGCACTGGCGGCGCTGGCCGCGCCTGCCCTGCAGAAAGAAATTGCCCGCCGGTTCAACGTGCGGAAAAATGAAAGATTTTTTGTTGCGGGCAGCACGCACGATGGTGAAGAAAAAATTATCATTGACGTTTATCAGGAGCTCTTAAAGCATTATCCTGAATTTAAGCTCATCATTGTGCCAAGGCATATTGAAAGAACGAAGGATATTCTCGGCCTTTTACAGCAGACAAATTTGAACGATGTCCTGACATTGACGGATATAAATAATGGGCGCAAGCGTTGTGATGAACGAATCGTCATTATTGATGTAATCGGGGAACTATTTAAGATTTATTCTCTGGCGACTATTGTTTATTGCGGCGGAAGCCTGGTTCCCAAAGGAGGACAGAATATCTTAGAGGCGGCGGCCTGGGGCAAGGTGATTTTTTACGGCCCTTCGATGGAAGATTTCAGCGAAGAAAAAGCTCTGCTGGAAGATGTGGGTTGCGGCACGACAATAAAAAGCGAGGAGGAATTACTGCAAGAAATTCTTCAGGCACTGAAAAACCCTGAAGAACTCCAGCGTCGCGGTGATAGGGGTAAATCCGTTATTTTAGCCAATATAGGCGCTGCTGCCCGATATGCTGATTTAATAAGCAAATATATTTAGGAGGCTGTTTTAATTTCTTAAGATCAAAACCTAAACAAACAGGATACGGAGGTATTTATTATGCTGAAAAAATACGAGGAACTGAGCAAACAGGTCAACCTGACAAGGGCTTTCATGGCAAGGTCAGTTATATACAGGTATCTCAACAGAACAAACCTGATACGATATCCGGAACTTTCCAGACTCATAGGCTGCGATGCATTCATCAAGCATGAAAATCACAATCCGACCGGATCATTCAAGATAAGAGGTGCCCTTAATTTCTTTCATCACATGTCCAAGGAAGAGCTGGAGGCCGGGATCCTAGTTGCCACCAGAGGCAACCACGGTCTGGCTATGGCCTGGGCGGGACAGTGGTTCCATGTGCCCTGCACGGTTGTTGTGCCGGAGGGCAACAATCCTGAAATCAACAGGACAATAGAAAGCTATGGCGCGGAACTGATTGTCCACGGGGAAGACTTCTACGACGCGCAGTCGTATTGCGAAGAGCTTGTGGACAGCGCGGGTTATTACTATGTCCAGCAGGGCAACGAACCGGAAATTTTAAACGGCCTTGCCACCATGGGACTGGAGATTATTGAGGATCTGCCGGAGGTTGATACAATCATTTGTCCTATCGGCGGCGGTGCAGGATGCGCATCGCTTTTAAAAACCGCACGTGCATTAAAGCCTGGTATAGAGATAATCGGCGTAGAGGCTCAGAACGCCCCATCATTTTATAATTCCTGGAAAAAGGGAGAAATTGTAACTCTCGATGAAGCCCATACGGTCGCGGACGGTCTTGCCGCAAGAAGTGTCTTCCACCTGCCGTACACCATTCTCAAGGACACCATTAGTGATGTAGTGTTGCTGACCGAAGACGAGATACTCGAAGGGATCAGGATGGCGCTGACAACCACACATAATCTGGCCGAGGGAGCAGGTGCCGTCTCTTTGATGGCCGCTTACAAGATAAGGGACCGCCTTGCAGGTAAAAAAGTGGTTATGATCATGTCCGGCGGCAATATTAATATGGATACACTGAAGACGGCACTCGGATGCTGATGCGCATATCAAGCCGCATGTAAATTACCATCTTGCAGATGGTAATTACCGGTGAGGTAAAAACTTTATTTGCTATGAACTCCCTTGCAGGACGCGCCTCTGGTCTTTGGCTATCTTTGTTGGCGGAGCCTGTCCGGCGTATACTGGATCGTCGGCTTCCTCAACGTATAACCTGAAGGTCACACACGAGGTCACGCGTTAAAATATACGCCTGCGGATCCTCCTCCTTGCCGCCGCATTATCCTTTGAAGGCAACTCGGTATAAGAGGCGCGACAAGGCGTGAAGCTTTTAATCACTTCCTTGAAGTCAATAAGGCACGTCAAAAACAGGATATCCAAGACTTCAAATACAATTGTTGATATTCTATCTCTACATCTTATTGAATACTGAATTAAACGTGTTAAGTTTTGATAGATATACATCTTTTCAGTTATGGTCTATTCCATTGACATACAAAATCATTCTTTGTATGCTTACAACTTGGAAAATAAAATTTTTATCAAGATTACAAAATGAAAGAAATATTATCAAAAAAATATTTAACTTTAATCATATGTTTTTTATTGATTACCGCCAATCTTATCATTTTTGTACAAATAAAAAATCATACATTCTGCAATCTTGATGACCCCGTATATGTGACCCAAAACCTCCATATTCAGTCTGGTCTAACGTTGAAAAACATTAATTGGGCATTTACCACGACATATGCTTATTTTTGGCACCCTCTAACATGGCTTTCCCTGATGATGGACTACGGCTTTTATGGATTAAATCCGGCCGGCTACCATATTATGAATCTAGTCTTTCACATGGCAAGCACCATACTGCTGTTTCTGATTTTCAGAAGGATGACCAATACGATCTGGCAAAGTGCGCTTGTGGCGATGCTTTTTGCTATTCACCCACTGCATGTTGAATCGGTTGTTTGGGTTGCGGAAAGAAAAGACGTCCTAAGTACATTTTTCTGGATGCTAACCATGGGTGCCTATGTAATTTATTCCGAACGTCCCGGAATATGCAGGTATGTCCTGATAATGGTATTTTTTACATTGGGTCTTATGGCAAAGCCCATGCTTGTTACATTGCCTTTTGTCCTTCTCCTTCTGGATTACTGGCCGCTCAAAAGACTCAAGCTCTATAAAACGATGCCGGAACCAGAAGAGGCAAAAGCCAAGTGTATTGACAACAAGCTTAAAAAACAAAAAAAGCATGACAAATTAAGGAATAAAGTTAAGCAAGAGCAACAAGATGTTTCTACGAGGAAAGTTGATAAACGGGTGGCAATCGGTTATCTGATAAAGGAAAAAGTCCCTCTTTTTATTCTAGCTTTTCTCTTTGCCGGTGTGGCAATTTATGCCCAGCAGGTAGGAGGTGCAGAAAGTACCAGTGAGGGATATCCTCTTCAACTGCGGATTGCCAATGCCTTGATTTCGTATGTGCTTTATATTTTTAAAATGTTATGGCCGGTTAATCTAACCGTCTTTTATCCATTTCCAGGCGATATTCCCCTGTGGCAGTCTTTTGGTTCAGCTCTAATAATTATTATCGTGACATTATTTATTGTTTGGGCATCCATGCTCAAACCGTATCTTGCTGTAGGCTGGTTCTGGTATCTCGGTACTCTTGTACCTGTCATTGGCATTATGCAAGTGGGCAATCATGCAATGGCAGACAGATATACCTATATACCTTTGATAGGTATGTTTGTTTTAATTATCTGGGGAATTAGCGACTTGGCCAAGATGTGGCGTTTTTCCAGTTCGCTTTTGTCGGGTTTTTCTGTTATGGTTGTGACAGTACTTATAATAATTTCTTGGAAGCAGGCTGCCTTATGGCAAAATGATATAATCCTTTTTGAACACGCCCTGAAAGTAACAAGCGGTAATTATCTAGCACACAACAATCTTGGTATTGCATTATATGAGCTTGGAAAAAACGAAGAAGCGCTTTTTCATCATGAAGAAGCGCTGCGCATTAATCCCGCATCCTTTAAAGCACATTTCAACATGGCCAACATTTTGGCTTTTCAGGGAAAAAGAGCAAAGGCTATATATCACTATGAGGAGGCAATAAAACTCCACCGGAACTATCTCAATGCCCATCGAAATCTGGGGACTGCCCTGGCGTTAGATGGTCGATTTAAGGAAGCAATAGAACATTATAAAAAAGCCATTGAAATTGATGGTTCAGATCCAACCACTTACTATAATCTGGGAATGGCATTTGCTGCCAATGAACAAGCTGATGAAGCTATAAATCAATTTAAAGAAGCGTTAAATATAAAGCCTGATTTCCCTGAAGTTTATAATGATATGGGCAGAGTTTTTGCTATGCATGGTAAAATAGACGAAGCTATGGAATATTTTCGTAAGGCGCTGTGGCTGAAACCTGATTTCTCTGCCGCCCGCCGTAATCTCGATACGGCTATGAAAAGCAGATAAATATCCTCGATATGACTACTACCGGTTTGCGTTTTAGGAAAAAGAAAAAAGAATTTATTGGGGCATGTAAGGATGAATGAACTACTTTGCCTCAAAGGAATTCCATGCGACAAGGGTTGGATTACATTATGCCTAAAGAAACATGAAAAGGAATTGTCGGATACCTGCAAAGCTATATTTCAGAAATAAGATTTCTTCTTCCGCAAGTTGCATTATCAATTTTTTTATACCAAGATCGTTACGAAGAAGTTGGAAATGTCTTATTGATTCGCTGCTTCTTCTATGCGTAATCAATTAAGAAGTGATGATTAGATTTCCTTGTTTGTAGATACCGTCAATGATCAACATATTTTAATTTTTATTTGATCAATTCTGCGCATTATCAGTCGAAAGTTACTACATATGCACCGGTAATGTTGACTTCAATAAATTATAAGTAATATCTCAACATGATCACAGTTATTTATTTGTAGATGTTAACGATAATCTAGATGAGACTTTAAATATCACAGCCTATCAGGTCAAATATCAATAATAACTTCACGCTGTGGTCTTTGCCATAGCCTTACACTTAGGCGAAGGTTTGGAAACCTTAGGTTTCCAATATGATAAAATTATTCCTTATTTCGCCCTGCAGTCTCTGTCGCAGGGAAATAAACTAGGTATTATGCCACTTCTAAATCAAAGATCATATAGAGGCGGCAAGGGGGAGGCGACGAGGCGTATTTTGCATAAGTTGAAGAAGCCAACGACGCAGTTAACAAAGATAGCGATTTGATGTAGAAGTTGCGTCATTCATCTTTTTTGTAATAACCAACCCACTTTGCATTGATCTGATTCTGGATATCTGCTATCTGTTCATCTGTAAGAATCTTGAACCGTGACTGCGCGCGGAAGTATTCGCGCACCGGCACCAGCTTGCGTTTTTCCACAAGCTTTTCGGATGCCGCCGTAAGTTTGAACTCACCATTAACTATTTCATAGAGATCATAATATCCGGTTTCCACGGCCAGCCGGCCGATCTTTATTCCATATCGCGGATCATATCCCCAACCCGGCGGGCAAGGAATGTGGATATGGATGTATTTAGTACCCGGCATATCAACGCATTTTCTGATCTTGTCAAAAAGGTCCAGCGGGTAGGCGGCGGAACAGGCGGCCACATAGCTTAAGTTATGCGCCGCCATGATTGCCGGGACTTCTTTTTTTTGCTGAAGCTTTCCCTTAAACGGCGTGTTTGCGGTTATAGCGCCGATAGGGGTAGTGCCCGATCGCTGAACACCGGTGTTCATGTATCCTTCGTTATCATAGCATAGGTAGATGAAGTTATCGCCCCGTTCCGCGGCGCCCGATAAAGCCTGCAACCCGATATCGCTTGTCCCGCCGTCGCCTGCCCAGGCAGCCACTTTGATCTTGTCTTTGCTTTGTACCTTCAAAGTTGCCAGTAATCCGGTGGCTGCCGCTGCTGTGGAGGCAAACGTTACATTCAGGCAGGGAAGCTTGGTCGAGGCAATCGGGAAAAGCCCCTGAAGAACCGTAAGGCAGCTCGGCGGCACAACAAGAATTGTATCTTTTCCCAGGGCTTTAAGACCCACCCTGTAGGCGATAGCCAGGCCGCAGCCGGTGCACGCTCTTGTTCCCGGATGGACAAATTCCTCTTTCGGTAAACTTAAAATAGTAGTCTTCGCCTGCATTTGATTCTCCTATAACTTAAGCCCTATCCATACGGGCTCCTGCGAAACTCTGCCTTTGATCGCAGCCCGGAGGGTTTGTGTCAAATCTTCTGTCCTGAATTTCGCGGCCGCCGATTCCCACAATAAAATTCTGGACAACCGGCAACTTGCCTGTGCCCGCAAGATGTTCATAAAGTGCGGACTTTAAATCCGAGACCAGCGCGCCTTCATAACCGTAGCTCAGCGCCTTTTCAAAGACGATAACGCCTTTTTTCCCTTTCAAGGCATTGGCAATCGCAGCATCCGGGAAAGGCCGGTAAAAGCGAACACCCATGACGCCCACTTTGATGCCTTCTTTTCTCAAGGCATCAACGGAAACCCGCAACTGGTAGGTCAGAGAGCCCAAGCCTACGGCAACATATTGGGCATCATCGCAAAGATATGGCTCTATATACGGGTCTCCGCTCCGGCCAAATATATCGGCAAACCTTTTTTCCGCTTCGAGAGCAACGGTCAGTGTTGTTCGCATTTCTTCATGAAGAAGATATCTGATTTCCATATATCCGTGGGCAAGCTCACCTCTCACATCCATACGCACGTCAGGTAAGGTAACGGTGTTCAGATTGGCAGGCTCCTCAGTGTTGAGCGCATAGTCCGGCTTAAATGGCGGCAGAAAGGCATCAACCTGTTCCTGATCAGGCACATCAAACGGCATGTATGTGTGAGAAAGGATATATCCGTCATAGCAGACCATAATCGGGATGCTCACCTTCTCCGCAAGCCAGTAGGCTTTGATGACTGAATCAATGATTTGCTGGTGGTCGGAGCAATATATTTGTATCCAGCCGGTGTCGCGCTGTGAAATCGAGTCCTGCTGGTCATTCCAGACATTCCAGGGAGCGCCTACCGCCCGGTTGACAACACACATTACAATGGGAAGTCTCGCACCGGCCGCCCATTGGATTTGTTCATGCATGTAGAGAAGCCCGTTGGCGCTGGTTGCGGTAAAAGACCTCGCGCCGGCCGATGATGCGGCAATGCATACGGCTAGGGCGGAATGTTCGCTCTCGACAGGTATGTACTCGGCCTTCATTTCACCTGATTCAACATACTCGGAAAGTTTTTCCGTAAGAGGGGTCTGCGGTGTGATGGGATATGCGGCAATAACATTGGCACGGCAAAGCAAGACGCCCAGAGCTGCCGCAACGTTTCCGTTTTCTATAATATGCATAGCGTCTACTCCTTGTCCCTGTCTTCATCTGAGAATTGTGCCTCGTCCACCATGGTGATGGCCTTGGTCGGGCATTCTTCGGCGCAGATGCCGCATCCCTTGCAGTACTCCAGGTCGATCTTCGGCGGTATCGTCCTGGAGATGACAACATCAGGACAAAACAGCCAGCAGATGAAGCAGGCCTCGGTATTCCTTTTGCAGGGGATGCAGAGGCTTTTATCCAATATCGGCCGCTCCACTCTCCATGAACCAGTCCTTCCGCCGTCACCCGGCCCGTGTTCGCTGTGGGAAGTTTTTCTCCTGTAATTTCTGGTTCCCATTTTCAACCTCCCGTCACAGTTCTTTCAAAGGCAATCTTTGCAGCCAATGAGTTCTTTTCGGGCCTTCTTGTGCTGAATTCTTCTTCAATGCCTTTGATGAGTATTTCCATTCCTACGAGATTTATAGCCCGCTCGAGCGATCCGATTATCCCTGTGTTAACCATGCCGTGAGGAAGACCTGCCTCAACAGATATTGCCGTAATGTCTGCGGTGGCAAACCTGTAATCTTTAAAGTTGTAGGATTCAAAAGCCTTTGGCGTATTAAGGACGATAATTCCGCCGGGTTTGAGGCCGTGCGTGACATCCGCCTCGGCAAGCAGCAGGTGATCAAGGACGACGATGATGTCCGGTGTTTCGATGGGCGATAAATCATAAATTTTACGCTTGGATATCTTCAGGGATGTCATGACCGGCGCGCCCCTGCGCTCCGTGCCAAAGCTTGGCGCCATGACAACTCCCAAATAGCCGGAGACGAAGGCGGCTCCGGCAACAATCTTTGCCGCCGTTATAGCCCCCTGACCGCCTCGTCCGTGCCAGCGGATCTCAATAAATTCCTTGTTCATAAATGTATCCTTAATTTATTTGCGAAACTCTGGTTTCCTCATTAGCATAAAATTAACGGTCTGAAAAGGGCTGGTTGTCGGCAAGCAGTGATTCTATTTCTTCCATCAATCCGAAGAGCGTGCGTTTATCAAGCGCCGAAACAGCAATGGCGTCCAACCGTCGACAGAGGGTTTTGAGCAAATCTTTATCGGCAACGCAGTCGGATTTGTTCAATACCCTTATGGTTGGTTTGTCGTTTATTTCCAGTTCTTCCAGTATTTTTTCCACGGCGGCAATCTGGTCTTCAAACTGGCTGCTGCTGGCATCAATCACATGCAAAAGTATATCCGCTTCGAGCAGCTCGTCCAATGTCGCCCGAAAAGCGGTGAACAATTGTTCCGGCAGATTGCGGATGAAGCCTACTGTATCGGTGATAATGGCTTCGGAATCCTGAGGAAAGCGCAGCCGGGCGCTTTTTGTATCCAATGTGGCAAAGAGTTTGTCTTCAACTAAAACAGAGCTTTTGGTGAGAGTGTTGAGGAGTGTGGATTTGCCGGCATTGGTATAGCCGACGATGGAAATGATCGGCAGGCCTGATTTTTCTCTTTTGCCGCGGCGTTGCCGCCGCGATTTTGTTATCGTTTTTAAATCTTTTTCCAACCGATGAATGCGTTCGCGAATACGGCGGCGGTCAATTTCCAGTTTTGTTTCACCGGGACCGGTGCCACCGATGCCGCCGGCCAGTCGGGAAAAAGAAGTGTCCAGATGCGTCAGTCGCGGCAGCAGATATTTAAGTTGAGCCAGTTCAACTTGAATTTTTCCTTCACGGCTGTGGGCGCGCCGGGCAAAAATATCCAGAATAATCTGAGTGCGGTCGATAATTTTTAAGCCGGTAAAGTCATTGATAGAACGAACTTGCGCCGGCGTCAGTTCATGGTCGAAGATGAGCATATTGGCGCCGATTTGCGTGGCTCGTAAGTCGATGGCGGATAGTTTGCCACGGCCCACCATGAATTTGGGGTCGGGTTGCGGACGATACTGGACAATAGAATCGAAAACTTCCACGCCGCAGGTGCGAGCCAGTTGGGCGAGTTCACCAAGCGATGTTTCCATACTGGACAGCGGATTCTTTTCCACACGCAAAAGAATGGCTTTATCTGTCGCTTCCATTTTGCGCGATTTTTGTTTTTTGGCAAATTCATCTTCCAGCGCCTGGATAAAGGAAAGAAAATTGATTTGGAGCCGGTGAGGCTCCGCGGGATTCATGATTAACCAGTAATCTCCCGCCGGATTTTCCGGGACAAGGTGCGCTAAGTGCAGCCTTCCGGGAGAGCCATCCTCACGTACTTCCAGCGCGCCGATAAGATCGAGCCGCAGATGTGATAAATCGGTTAAATCTTCATCGGACAATTCTTCGCCGTTTAAGTGTGTGTGAATCAGCCGCAAACCTTTAAATCGCAGTGAAGACGAGCGGAACCCTTCCAGGTTGGGGATTAATATGCTTTTGTGGTCGCCGATTATTGCGGTGCTGATTTCTCCTTTGCGGCTGATGAGCAAACCAATTTGCCGGTTTATATCGCGGGAAAGAAATGATAATTGCTTTGCTAGATCATGGGTGATAATATTTTCTGGCGGGATGCCCCTGCGGCAGAGGCGTTCTATTTGTTTGATTTGCGCGGCTCGCAGTCCGGTTGTATTTCCAAAAATTTTATTGATAGCTGTTTTTCCTTTTAATCTTTATGGGTTAAATTCCCCGTCGCTTGCGACGAAGAAGAAATTATAATCCAACAAGATACCCCGCTGCTTGCGGCGGGGAGTTTCATTATGTCCCACGTACAATATCCACCTCCGTCACTAGCGTGACACCTCCGCCAGCGGAGGATAGATATAGCCAAGTTGATTTTACCTACCACATTTTGTCTGGATTAGTCAAAACAGTAAAAAGTTAAAGATAAAGACTGAAGATAGAAGAAGGGAAATAAATGAAGCTTGGGTCTCAAATCCCACGTCGTCGCAGATGCCCTTCAAGGTACTTCGCTCCTGGGATCAATTCAACTTACAGACATTACTGCACTGCGTTAGTAATGTCTGAGTTTCATTGATTCGACTAACGCTTCCTATAGCCAGCGAGTCTTAAATCCCACTTCGCTACGCTTCGGGGATAATTCGTCCAGCAAATTTCAGTGCGCTCCGCTTCTAAAATTTGGGACTTATTAAAACCCCCCGGGAGGTTAGCACTCCCGGGGGGTTAAATTAACAGTTAAGAATACTCCTGTTCTTAGAAAGTAAGAGTCAGTTTGTTGATGAGAAGGTAATCATCGTCAATTTTGTTGTTTCCACTAGTACCCTTGAAGTAATCACCGGTGAAAAGATAACCGAAGCCCAGCATATAGGACAAGTTGTTGGTGATTTTGTAAGTTCCGGTAAGATCAACTTCCGTACCATAGGTGCCGCCTACGTAATTTAGCGGTTTTTGATCCGCTTTCGCATAAGAAAGCGACAGCATTACATCCAATTCAGGGGTGGGTTTTACACCTATTCTGCCCTGACCGAACCAGGCATTGTACATAGGACCGTCAACCTGGCCGTTAATCTGACTGTTAGCCGTTGCGGCGTTGTAACCATTAATAGCGCCAACCCAATTAGTTAAATCGTAGTAGCTAAACAGAATCAGGCAGGGATTCCAATCGGTACCGCCGTTTAGCGTGCCGCCTTCCTGTTTATCTTTGGTGTTGGGATCATCGCCGGATACATAAGCGAGAGTACCACCTATATATATCGGGGTGAAGGTAGCAGTGGCGTCAAGAAAAGCAGCCAGGTTTGACAGGTCAACGTCCTTGCCTATGATGCCGCTATCATATGACTGATATTTACCTATGGCATAGTCTACTTCAGCCTGTATATTTACAGGACCAATCGTGGCTATAGCATAAGGTGTAAAAACGGTATATTTTTTTGAATAGTTACTGGATGGTTCTTTATCTGCGTAATCGTTATATTGGATTTTCATCCCTGCCCTACCACCTTTAAAATTGTAAACTCCTTCAAGGCCATATTGATTATCATCGCCATTGGTATAGGAAACGGGATTATTATAACTATAACTATTATCTGCTTTCTTTGTTATATCAGCCTTAATAATAAAAGGGCCAATGGGGTTAGAAATATATTTTATCCGTCCTCCAGGATAAGTACTGTTGCCAAATATTGTTCCTGTGTTTCCGATTTCCTGATAACCTACATCAAAGGTTCCGATCGGTGACTGATACTCGACATAGGCCCAGTCAAAAGCGATATTTTCATTTTCCGCCACTGTTCCCGCTGAATCTGCCGCCAGAGTTGTTCCGGGAGCGCTTCTTGCTCCGCCCCAGATTCTTTCCAGAGCGTCAAAACGGGTTATCAGCTTCAAGCCTGGAGATACGATAAAGTCTGTTTCGACGCGCAGCCTCTGATAAAAGAAGGCTGTGCTGGGATTATTCCCAAGATACGTAATGGTTCCTTTCGGCGGCGTCGGTCCCGACGAAACCGTGTAGGGGCCCGGATCATCTACAGCGATTTTATTTAAATACAACCCGCCAACGTAAAACGATCCGCTAAACTGGACATCGATCGCGAAAGCCGACGCACTGAAGGTCATAATTAGCCCCAGTGATAACAAAACCAACCAAAATTTCTTCATTTTTCCCTCCTAAGTTAAAATTATTTTCTTAAAGAACAAGCATTTCCCAATGGTTGTTCTTTAATCTTTATGCAATTGCGCGAACAAAGTACACGTTGTGTATTACAGTAATGATGACGAACCGGTTAAAATATAAAAATCTCATAACCAAAGTTTTAATATAAATGATTTTCAATGGCTTACTGAATATGGTTTTTAAAATACTAAGGTGGTGAAGAACTAACATCTTTTAAGTATTTTGTAAACAATAATTTGGTGAAAAAAGTAATAAAAAAGAATAAAAAGTAATTTTGTGGAAATAATAACAATAATTAATACTGGTTAGTAGCTATTGATACCACGTCGCAGTCAAAAGTATACGCGGCGCCGCCTCATACCAATTTGCAATCAAACATCAAGTAATGATCTTGTTAACTATTTAATAATATTTCATAATATATAATTTATGCTTAGCGTTTGATGCCAAGTTGGTATCAATATCATCTTTGATTTAGAAATGGTATGATTGATTCGATAATGTGATTATTGATCTTTGCCGCGCGGGAGATCTTATAGTCCCGCTAAGCTGCGCTTGCTGGATAATTCGTCCAACAAGTTTCAGCTTGTGACCTTTAGGTTATGTGCTTCGCTTCTGAAACTTAGGACTCATTAAAAAACCCCGGGAGGTTACCCGCCCTCCCGGGGTTTAATTTAACAGTTAAACAACAACGCTCTTGCTTTTAGAAGCTAAGAGTAAGTTTGTTGATGACCATGTAATCGTTAGAAGTTGTAGGTCCTAAAGAGGATATAGACTCGTTACCCTTAAAGTAATCACCGACCCAGAGATAACCTGCGCCCAGCATATAGGACAGGTTATTGGTGATTTTGTAAGTGCCGGTAAGATCAACTTCTGTACCATAAGTGCCACCGGAAGTGTTAAAGTACCAGTCAGTGTTAGTACTGTAGTAAGACTTCTTGTCGGCTATCGCGTAAGAAGCTGAAAGCGCGACATCCAATTTAGGTATGGGTTTCACACCGACTCTGGCCTGGAAGAACCAGGCATTTTGCATCTCACTGTCGAGTACTGTAGTTGTTGTGACCAGCTAAGATCGCCTACCCAGTAATCCAAGTCAGTGTTGAACAGAATCAAGCAGGGATTCCAATCCAGACCGCCGGTATTACCAAAACCCGATTGTATTGTATCTGTTTTGCCGGGATCCTGGCCGGAAACGTAAGCAAATGAGCCGCCCACATAAATCATGCCTAAATTGGCGGTAGCATCAAGGAAAACGCTCAGGGTTTCTATGTCCATATCCTTTCCTGTAATGTCATTCTCATATTTTACCTTACCAAATCCATAGTTTAATTCACCCTGAAGGGCTACTGGTCCAATCTTGGCTTTGAAATAAGGTACTAAATAGTAAGCGTTTGCCAGGAAAGGGCCATCAGCAGTTGGTAGATCCTTATATTGCGCAATACGGTTCCAAAGAAAGAGACCACCTACTTCGAATTGTTTGCCGGTATACCAAGCGGCCAACCGGTAAGAGTCGAAATCACTGTCGGTTGCGGTTGCAGAGCCGCTAACAGCGGTGAGGTTATTTTCCTGTTCTTTGGCCAAACCTGCAAAAAAAATGACCGGGCCGACAGGCACAATATACTGAATTTGGCCGGAAGGCGTTCCATTGCTTCTATCTCCGAAACTTGTTCCCCAGACGAAATCTTTCTGATAACCAACCTTGAACAAACCGACAGGTGAAGTGTACTCAACATAGGCCACATTCACGACGAAGTTTTCACTTTCCGCTCTGGTTCCTCCTGTTCCTCCGGTATTCGCAGTTCCTCCAAACAATGTTCCCGGGTTACTTGACCAAGAATCATTTGCTCCTGATCTCGCCCCGCCCCAGATTCTATCCAAAGCATCAAACTGAGTGACCAGCTTCAGGCAGGGAGCTACGATAAAGTCTACTCCGAAGCGCATTCTTTCATAATAGAACGCTGTGCTGTTGTTCAAGGCGCTTTTTTGCCAGGAATGGCCTGACCCGCCAACATTAAAACCACTATCAACTGTAGCTTTATCTAAATACACTCCGGCCCACTCCATATCGCCGCTAAACTTCACATCGACTGCGAAGGCCGATGCACTGAAGGCCATGATCAACCCCAGTGACAACAAAACTAACCAAAATCTCTTCATTTTTTTTCCTCCTTAATAAAGAGTTCATAACTTCCGCCTTCGGGAAACGGGCATTTCCTGAAAACGACTTCCGCTAGGCATATTTTGTGGTCTACAGGAAATTATTTCTATAGACCATGGGTCAAAATATACCTTTGTGAAAATAGCACCTTATAAAATGTTTTGTCAAGGGAAATTTGCATGGCTAATTTTGAACAGTAGGGGAGTGTTTATTCGCGATATTTTTCATGAATCACGGGTATGAACCCCAAAGCAAGCTTTAGAAACAAATTCCGTAGCAAGCTGCGGGGTATTAAACCCTCCGCTTTGCGGGATTGTTCAACTTACCAATTCCGCTGCACTTCGCTTTCGAAATTGGAGTTTCAACAATAACGTAGTCCTGGTATTTTTTTCAGATGAATTTCGGGTCATGGCGAGGTCACGAAAGCTACGCATTACGTAATTTGTAATTGTTCTATGTTGTTTTGTGCCAATCACCCGCCCCTTGTATTGGTTAAAAATTCTGAGTCGAAACATAATGCTTTGTGCTAAATGCAACAGGAGAATGTCATTTCATATGTCGGGACAAGTGATAATTTAAAGCTCTCTTTATCAGAGGATGAACTAAGATACACTGAACTTTTAAATATTTCTTGACATCAAAGCAATCTTAAGGTAGGGAAATTGCGAAGCAGATGTGACTTGCGGTCAAATTGTGACTTCTGTTCAGAAAACATCATATAATATAATTAGTTATGGTATTTGTGTTGCCGGTATCAAGACGTTAGAAAAGTGTTTAAAATCATAAAAAAATTTTAAAATTAGGGAGGTTGAAGTTAATCATGGCTGATGCAACAAAAGTTCAATTAAAGGATATCTATCCGGTGCCGGAAAAGATAAAAAAGACAGCCTATATAAGCGGCAGAAAAGCTTATGATGAGCTGTGGAAAAAATCGGTAGAGAAGCCGGAAGAGTTCTGGGCGGAAATTGCCGGACAACAGGTGGAATGGTTCAAAAAATGGGATAAAGTCATGGATTACAACTTTGACATTAAAAAAGGTCCCATTTTTGTTAAATTCTTCGAAGGCGGCAAGCTCAATGTATCTTACAACTGTCTCGACAAAAACCTAAAAACCCGCGGCAACAAAGTTGCTATTCAATGGGAAGGCAACGAGCCGGGCGAAGCAAAGGCATTTACCTATAAGATGCTGCATGAAGAAGTTTGCAAGTTCGCCAACGTTCTGAAAGCCAATGGCATCAAGAAGGGCGACAGAGTTGTTCTTTACATGCCGATGGTTCCGGAACTGGCGATAGCAATGCTGGCCTGTACCCGCATTGGCGCCATTCACGGTATCGTTTTCGGCGGTTTCAGCGCCGACGCTCTGCGAGATAGAATTGTCAATTCCGGCGCGAAATTACTGGTTGTCTGCGACGGAACTTTCCGCGGCAGCAAAGCTGTTCCTCAAAAAGCTACAGCTGACGAAGCATTGGCTCAGTCTCCGTCTATAAAGACTGTTATTGTTGTTAAGAGAGTCGGTGATAAAATCAAATGTGAATTGACTGCCGGCCGCGACAAATGGTGGCATGAAGAAATGGCCAAAGTCGACGCCAAGTGCGAACCGGAATGGATGGATGCCGAAGATCCTCTCTTCATCCTTTATACCTCAGGTTCCACCGGACAGCCCAAGGGCGTTATGCACACCACGGGTGGTTATCTTGTTTATGCTTCCTACACGCAAAAAATAGTTTTTGATTATCATGAAGAAGATGTTTACTGGTGCACCGCCGACATCGGGTGGGTTACCGGTCACAGCTATATTGTTTACGGGCCTCTGTGCAACGGCGCAACGTCCGTCATGTTTGAAGGTGTTCCCAATTATCCAACCTACAGCCGCTTCTGGCAAGTTGTCGAGAAATACAAAGTCACCATTTTCTATACCGCTCCCACGGCTATCCGCGCGATTGCCAAAGAAGGCGACGACTTTGTGAAGAAATCCAATATCTCTTCGCTGCGTATTCTGGGGACCGTTGGCGAGCCGATCAACCCCGAAGCCTGGAACTGGTATTATAATGTTATCGGCCGCGGCGAATGCCCCATCGTGGATACCTGGTGGCAGACTGAAACAGGCGGCATTTTGATTACACCTCTGCCAGGCGCTATCGACATCAAACCCGGTATGGCCACCCTGCCGTTCTTCGGCGTACAGCCGGTGCTGGTTGATGATGAAGGAAAAGAATTTACCGATACAGTGGCCAGCGGCGCACTGTGCATCAAGGTACCATGGCCCGGCATCATGAGAGGCGTCTATGGCGATCCCAAGAGATTCCAGGAAACCTACTTTGAACAGTTTCCCGGCTACTATGTGACCGGTGACGGCTGCCGCCGTGACAAGGACGGTTACTATCAGATTACCGGCCGTATTGACGACGTTATCAATGTTTCCGGTCACCGCATGGGAACAGCAGAAGTCGAAAGCGCTCTGGTTGCCCATAAAGCAGTTGCCGAAGCAGCAGTTGTCGGCATGCCGCATGACATTAAGGGACAGGGCATTTACGCTTTTGTTACCCTGAAAACCGGCGTGGAAAAAACGGAGGCATTGAAGAAGGAATTAATAGCCCATGTTCGCACAGTCATTGGGCCCATTGCCGCCCCCGACAAGATTCAGTGGGCGGATGGTCTTCCCAAGACGCGCAGTGGCAAGATCATGAGAAGAATTTTGAAAAAGGTCGCAGCCAATCTGCTCAACGAACTGGGTGATACCAGCACGCTGGCTGATCCGTCAGTCGTTGACGATATCGTAAAAAACAGGCAGTAAAATTAAAGTCCGATTCTCCTTAAAAGGGAATCGGACTTTTTTATAAAACTTGTAAAAAGAAAAAATAAAAATGCATGTTCGTTTTTCCAAAAAAAAGACATGCAGAAGAAGGAGGTTGGACAAAGTGAACATTATCGCATGTGTAAAACAAGTACCGGATACGGAAGCCCAGATCAAAGTGAAAGCCGACGGATCAGGGATCGAAGACGGTCAAATCAAATGGGTCATGAATCCTTATGACGAGTACGGTGTGGAAGAAGCTCTGCGGCTGAAAGAAAAAAATGGCGGAGAAGTAACAGTTATTTCCGTGGGACCGGCGCGGACAATGGAATCGATCAGAACGGCTTTGGCAATGGGCGCGGATAAGGGCGTTCATATATGCGATCCCGTTTTGGACAGCGCCGATGCTTTTGTTACGGCGTCAGCTCTGGCTGCGGCCATTAAAGGATTGTCCTATGATATTATCTTTTGCGGACAGCGCGCCATTGACGATGACTCCGGCCAGGTCGGAGCGATGCTGGCCGAGCTTCTGGGAATTCCCCAGCTGACTCTGGTCACGAAATTGGACTTCGCTGGATCTTCCGTGAAAGTAATTCGGCCGATTGAAGGAGCACAGCTCTCAATAGAAACCAGCTTACCCTGCGTGGTAACGGCGCAAAAAGGTCTCAATGAACCCCGCTACGCGTCGCTTCCCGGCATTATGAAAGCCAAAAAGAAGCCAGTGGATGTGAAAAACGCGGCGGCTTTGGGAATCGCTACAGATGTGAAAGCCAAAGTAGCCAAAGTTGTTCCGCCTCCCGCCAGAGCGGCAGGAAAAATAATCTGCGGTGATGATCCGGCGCAAAAGGCGGCGGAATTGGCCCGGTGTCTCAGGGAAGAAGCTAAAGTTATTTAATTTTAAAGCGGAGGAATTGAAAAATGGCAAAAGGAGTATTTGTAATTGCGGAACAAAGAGACGGCGCCCTGCGTAAAGTGAGTTTTGAGCTCGCTTCCGCGGCCAGAAAACTGGCTGATCAATCGGGAGATGAAGTCAGCGCCATTCTACTTGGTTCAGGTATAGAAAGTTTGGCTGCCGAATTGGGCAAATTCGGTGTGGATAAAGTTTTTGTCGGTGACAACGCAGCTTTGGAACCATATGTTACCGAAGCGCACGCACAGGTCGTTGCTAAAATATTAAAAGACAACGATGCGGCAATCGCACTGTTTGGCGCATCAGTTCAGGGCAAGGATCTTTCCGCCCGCGTAGCCGCTAAACTGGCCGGTGGCCTGGCCACGGACTGCACGGATGTGAAAATTGATGGAGGCAAAATGGTTGCCGTCCGTCCGATGTACGCCGGCAAATGTTTCGGCGAAGTGGTCTTCAATACCACCCCGGCAATGGCATCGCTTCGTCCCAACGTGTTTGCGGCTGTGGAAAATGCCAAAGCCGCCGCAGTGACCAAAGTGGATGTAGCTGTTGATGGAATCAAGAGCAAGGTTCTGGAAGTGCAGAAAGACACCAGCGGTAAGGTTGACTTGACCGAAGCCAACATTATTATTTCCGGCGGACGTGGCATGAAGGGTCCGGATGAATATAAGATTCTGGAAGAATTGGCTGACGTGCTCAAAGGCACGGTCGGTGCGTCCCGCGCCGCGGTTGATGCCGGCTGGAGACCACAGAAAGATCAGGTTGGACAGACAGGAAAGGTTGTTTCTCCCAATCTGTACATCGCCTGCGGAATTTCCGGCGCGATTCAGCATCTGGCTGGCATGAGCTCATCGAAGTGCATCGTGGCTATTAATAAGGATGCGGAAGCTCCCATCTTCACCAAAGCCGATTTTGGTGTAGTGGATGATCTTTTCAAGGTCGTTCCCGAATTGACCACTGCCTGCAAGAAATTGGTGGCCTAGAATTAAAGTTGTAAGAAAAAATATAAGCTTCCGGCAAAGGCGCTGACTTGGTCTTTGCCGGAAGTTGAATAAGCTGTAAACAGGCAATCTGACAATAAAGAATTGCGCTGAACATTGAATAGTCACATTAGCAAGCAGGCTTGAGGGAAATTCTCAAAAAATAGTTTAACGTTAATTAAATAGTCAGCAATCAGCCCTCAATATTTCGGAGGATAAATGGAACATACAAGCCCAATAGGAATAGGAAATGAAGGTCGTGAAGTTTTCTGGAACGCTCAAGGTTTTGAGACGATACTCTTTATTTTAACTGCTGTGGCAATGGCAATATTTGTTTACGGCGTTTACCAACGCTGGACGCTATGGAAAGCGATGGGTAAGGAAGAAATTCGCTGGGACGAACTTCCGGCAAGAATAAAAGGTCTCATTGTAAACGGATTTTTGCAGATCAAGACCTGGAAAGACCTTTATCCGGGAATTATGCACGGCTTAATATTTTTTGGTTTTTTTGTTTTAATTTTCGGAGCCGCTTTCGATGCCGGCGAATTCCATATCACGGAACCTTTATTTGGCTGGTCGTTTAATCGTGGTAACTTCTATCTGGGTTTTGCTTTCCTAATGCAAGCCTTCGGTCTTTGTGTGTTGATCGGGGTGCTTATGGCAATGCTGCGCAGATACGTAATCAAACCGGAGCGTCTGGCTTATAAGGGAAAATCGGACAACACTGCCGATGACGCGGTTGCCCTGCTCTTCATTTTGGGCATCGTCGTGACAGGGTTTCTCATCAGTGCCTTGAGAATCCATGTAACTTATCAGGAGGCTCCCTGGGAATGGGTCCGGTTTGTCAGCTGGGGCATCGCCGCCTACGCGCTTGCCGGTGTCGAAACATCCACAGCTTTGACTCTTCACAAGGTTATGTGGTGGACGCATACTTTTATAGTTCTTGGTTTTATCGCGTACATTCCGTATTCGCGGCTTTTGCACATAATTACGACACCGGCCAATCACTTCTTTGCATCCCTGAAACCAACCGGATATATAGAGCCGATTCGTGATATTGAAAATCAGGAATCCTTCGGTGTATCCAAACTGGAAGAATTTACCTGGAAACAGATTTTTGATTCCGACGCCTGTACGCGTTGTGGCCGCTGTCAGGACGGTTGCCCGGCTTATCTTACAGGTAAACACTTATCTCCCAAGAAGCTGGTTCAGGATATTAAGACGCATTGGCTGGAAATAGCTCCTGCCGCGATTAAAGCTAAGGTTGCTGCTGTTCCCGCCGCGGAAGGCGCGGAAGCACCGGCTCCCGCTCCTGAGGCTGCGGAAGGTGCAGTTCCGGGGAAAGCATTGTTGGGTGACGTCGTTAGTATGCATGAACTGTGGGATTGCACCAACTGTATGTATTGTGTGGAAAACTGCTCAGCTTCAATTGAACATGTACAGAAAATTATCGATATGCGCCGCTATAAAGTTCTGACCGAGGCGGATTTTGCTCCGGAACTTCAGTTGACTTACCGCAATATGGAAAACAATTCCAATCCTTGGGGCATTGGTGCTCATATGCGCGCCGACTGGGCCAAGGAAATGGGTATCAAAACTCTGGCGGAAGATCCCAACGTGGAATATCTCTTCTATGTCGGCTGTGCCGGTTCTTTCGATGACCGCGGCAAGAAAATTTCCGTTGCCTTTGCGAAGATTCTGCAGGCGGCAGGTGTCAGCTTCGGTATCTTAGGCACTGAAGAAGGCTGCTGCGGCGATTCGGCTATGCGCGGTGGAAATGAATACCTGTTCCAGTCACAGGCACAGGCCAATATCGAGATAATGAACGGCTATGGCGTGAAAAAAATCATCGCCATCTGCCCGCACGGATACAACTGCATCAAGAAAGATTACCCCAATTTCGGCGGCAATTATGAAGTTTATCATCACACCGAAATCATCGCCGATTTAATTGCGAAGGGTAAGATTAAACTCACCAAGTCGCTAGATGGAACATTCACCTATCATGATTCCTGCTTCCTCGGTCGTTACAATAAGGTTTACGATCAGCCACGCAGTATTTTGAACGCTATTTCCGGAGTAAAACTTGCCGAAATGGAACGCAATATGTCCAAGAGCTTCTGCTGCGGCGCCGGCGGAGCCAGAATGTGGATGGAAGAAGAGGGAGAGCGCATCAACAACGCGCGCACCGATCAGGCTATCGCAACCAATGCCGGCACTATCGCTGTCGGCTGTCCTTTCTGTCTCACTATGCTTTCGGATGGAATCAAAGACAAACAGCAGTCGGAAAAGATAGTCGCGCTGGATATTTCCGAAATAGTTGTCAATGCAATGGGAATTGAAGAAGTCAAAGCACCCGTTGATACTTGCGCGACTTAAGAAGTTTTGTCCAAAAATTTTATACATAAAAAAAGCCCGATCTGAATAAAGATCGGGCTTTTTTTATGGCAATTTTAGAATATTTAGTTTATATAAAAAAAATTAATAAATTTTTAATTCATTTTGTAGTATTAGATAAAAGTGGTTGACCAAGCAAGGGTGGTTTTATAAATTATTTTATTAAAAGTTTAAGGAGGGAAAAAGGATTATGTCAATTTATCTGGATAAACCATGGCTTAAATCTTATCAGAAAGGTGTACCAGAGCATGTTAAATACGAAGAAATTTGCATGCCCGATTTTCTGGAACGCACGGCGGCTCAATTTCCAAAAAACGATGCTTTAATATTTATGGGATACAAACTTAATTATACTCAATTCAAGGATATGGTGGACAGGTTTGCCACCTGTCTGGCCGATTTCGGCGTGAAGAAGGGTGATGCTGTGGCAATTTTGCTGCCCAATGTAATTCCCTGCGTTGTCGCCTATTATGCCATACTGAAAATCGGCGCCATCACTGTAATGAATAATCCTCTTTATTCCGACCGGGAACTGGAACATCAATTTAATGATTCCGGCTCCAAAGTATTAATAACCATTGACCTGCTCGGCAACCGGATGATCGATCTGCGCCCCAAAACCAAAGTTAAGCAAATTGTCATTACCTCGATCGGCGATTATTTACCGTTTCCCAAGAGCCTGCTTTTCCCGCTAGTGGCCAAAAAGAAAAAACTGGCCGCCGATGTAAAAGCGGCGCCGGATGTTTATAAGTGGAAAGATTGTATTGCCAAGTATCAGCCCAATCCGCCCAAGGTGAAAAATTCTTTTAACGATGTGGCCATGTATCAGTATACCGGCGGCACTACCGGTGTTTCCAAGGGAGTGGAATTAACTCATGCCAATTTAAGCAAACAAGTGCAGCAACTGGCCGCCTGGTTCCCCGATTTTGAAAATGGCACGGAAATAATGCTGGGAGCGCTGCCCTATTTCCATGTTTTCGGTATGTCCTGTTCCATGAATTTATCTGTGTATCGGGGCTGGTCACAAGTGCTTGTTCCCAAACCACAGCCGGAGCCGCTGTTGGAAACAATCCGACATTTCAAGCCTACCTTCGCGCCCCTGGTGCCCACGATGTATATCGGAATGCTGAGCCATCCTGACTTAAAAAAAACGGATATGAGCTGCATCAAAGGCTGTTTTTCCGGCAGCGCGCCCCTGCCGTTGGAAGTTATCAGCGATTTTGAAAAGATAACCGGTGCAGTAATTGTCGAAGGATTCGGCATGACGGAAACAACACCGGTTACCCATACTAATCCCTTTGCCGGCGGTGCCCGCAAAGTCGGTTCGATCGGTGTTCCTATTTCGGATACTTTATGCCGAATAGTGGATTTGGAAAACGGCACGCAGGATATGCCGCTCGGTGAACGCGGTGAATTAATCGTCAAAGGACCGCAGATTATGAGAGGCTATAAAGGCAAACCAGAAGAAACAGCCAATACTCTGAAGGATGGCTGGATCTATACCGGTGATATAGCCACGATGGATGCAGATGGTTATTTTGCCATCGTTGACCGCAAGAAGGATATGATTCTTTCCGGCGGCTATAATGTTTATCCTCGTGATATTGATGAAGTTTTCTACATGCACCCCAAAGTTATGGAAGCATGCTCAATCGGTGTTCCCGATCCCAAGCGCGGAGAGAGTGCCAAGATTTTCATTATCCTGAAAGAAGGCCAAACGTCAACACAGGAAGAGATGCTGGAATTTGCTAAAACCAAGCTTGCTCTTTACAAAGTACCCACAGAAGTAGAATTCCGTAAAGAATTGCCCAAGTCCAATGTCGGTAAAATATTGCGCAAAGAATTGCGAACAGAGGAATTAAAGAAGCGGAAGAAATAAATAAGAATAAGGAACAGACGCAGGCTTCCCCAAGCACGGAGAGCCTGCGTCACTCGATACATAATTATTATTCCCTGGCAGCCGCACTCCGGCTGACGAGGGAATAATAGTATATTTTTCGCATAGTCCACCGCAAGGATTCACCGTCAAAGGAAGCCGTAACAAAGCTAATTAAGTCAGCAAACACATATTGAGGAGAGAGGTAATGGAATACAAAAATATTCTTTTAAATGTTGATGATGGTATCGCTATTATTACTTTTAACCGGCCCAAAGCTTTAAATGCCATGAACTCGGAAACAATGGCCGAGCTTATGGAAGTGGCGACAATCTGCAAAAAAGATGAAAACATTAAGGCATTGATATTAACCGGTGCTGGCGAAAAGGCTTTCGTGGCAGGAGCGGATATTGCTCAAATGCAAAATCTTGCTGCTCCCGAAGCCTTCAAATTTATGGAGTTTGGCCATGATACATTGCGTTTGATCGAAACTATGCCGAAGCCTTCTATTGCTGCTGTTAATGGTTTTGCTTTAGGCGGCGGAACGGAAATATCGTTGGCTTGTGATATGCGCTTTGCCGCAGAAAACGCAGTTTTCGGCCAACCGGAAATATTAATCGGCCTTATTCCGGGATGGGGAGGGACTCAGCGATTGCCGCGCCTGGTGGGTGAGGGCATTGCCAAAGAGCTAATTTTAGGTGGCGGACAGATAAACGCGCAAAGAGCCTATGAAATCGGTCTGGTTAACAGAGTACTTCCCGCAGCATCGCTTATGGAGGAAACAAAAAAATTCGCCAAGAGGCTGGCGTCCATGCCCGCTTTTGCTGTAAAGATGGCCAAATACAGTATTAATTACGGTTATGATCTGGCGCTGGATAACGCCAATAAGCTGGAAATCGAATGCTGTGCGCAGTGCTTCAGTACCCAAGATCAAAAAGAAGGCATGAAGGCGTTTTTGGAAAAAAGAAAACCGACATTCACAGGGAAATAAACGTTCAAAGTTCTAAGTTGTCCTGACCTATTCTTGACTTGACAGATAGTGTTCAATCAAGATGTGCCTTGACAATTGTTACACCTACTAATCCACAGTATTCGGCATTCATTTGAATTGAGGATTACTGGTTGAAACATACATGACAGTGTTGTTTCGCAACATACGCTGTAAAAATAGTTTCTAAATCTTTCTGTGCTTCATACCAATTTGCAATCAAACATCAAGTAATGATCTTTTTAACTATTTAATTATATTTCATAATATATAATTTATGCTTAGCGTTTGATGCCAAATTGGTATCATTAGGTGATCTGTTCCTAATCCTAGCTTAATAGCTGGATTGTTTTTAAGAGGGCAGGTTATCATTGCAAGTAAATTCCCAATATGTCATGTATTAAACATTGGCATTGCTAAATTATGGAGTAGAGAATTGTATCGCAATAAGACCATTACTGTTTGTTTTCCTTGCCGTAATGAAGGTTATCATCTTAAGACTGTATTATCAAAGGTACCCGAATTTGTTGACGAGGTAATCGTAATTAGCAATAGATCAACAGACAATACTTTTGAGGAGGCATCTGAGCTTGGCGCAAAGGCGCTCGAAGATAATCGCACGATTAAGGGCGTTGGGTATGGGTTTGCACATATAACAGGTATCAATGCTGCGTCTAGTGACATTATCGTTGGCGCTGATGGAGATGGTACGTATCCCGTCGAACAGCTTGCAGATATTCTTGATAATTTTATAGACAATGAACTGAATTTCATGTCATGCAATAGGTATCCGCTCCCTTCCGACAGTCATATACCCCTCAAATTACGGCTTGGTGTATGGGTGTTAAATATGGAAGTAAAGATACTGTATGGAAAAAATATTCAAGATATTCTCTCCGGGATGTGGGTAATCGATAATCGCTTAAAATCGGAGTTGAATTTAACAATGGGGGACTGGAATTTGAGCCCTGAAATCAAGCTCCATGCCGTGACAAACCCGAAAATTAAATTTGCGGAAAACCATATCGTTCAACATAAAAGGCACGGTGAGTCTCATCAGAACTACTGGAAAACCGGCCTGTCTCATGTGTTGTGGATATTTAAGAACAGGTTTGCATTCTTGAAATATAAAATAGGTAGAAAATATTAAAAATAGACCTAAGGAAGAAAGAAACAAAATTCCGTTTTCTGAATTGGCAGAAGTGTTTGTTACACAAAGTTTCGGGAGTGGAGAGTTATCAGCATTGAGGATGTCCAATCGAAGAAAATATTAGTGTCCTTTTTGACCATTTCGATGGTGATTCTTCTGCACCAATTTTCCCGGACCAAAAATGATTGTTCATCACAACCCGCGGCGTTGGTTATAGTTTCTGCAAGATGTGCGGTTGCGGTGCACGCTTCTTAATCGCGCTTTGATTACGTCCGCCTTTTGCGATTGTATATCGCATCCATGATTGCGGTCAGACAAAAAAACGGCATCAGCCAAATGAGGCGGCTGCCGTACCGATTGTGCGGGCCAGACAAAGCGGCGGTGCTGAAGGCATTCAGTATATACGCACCGGCGAGTGCGACCAGTAAAAGCACAGGAAGAAACCGCCGGTGTTTCAGGTAGAAAAAAAGTGCCACTGCCGCCACAGGTAGGCACAGCGCGATCAATAACAGGTGCAGACGATTGAAGCCACTGAGACCCAGCGTGTTTTGACTTTGCCTTGAGTGTGCGTAGGCGCCAAAATCACCAGGAAAATACGCCTTGATAGCATCCGTAGGATGAGATGTATTAAGACAGGAATAAATATAACCATTATTAATCAGGGGTAACTGGCGGATAGTATTCCACATGGTCAGCTTTACAACCTGAAATGGATAATGCAAGACAGTTTCGATAACAATTTTTTGTCCTTCATGGCGATAGCCATAGATCCATCCGACTTTACGGAAGGGGCTGTCGGCCGACCAGAGAAAAGTGTTGCTGTCCGACGGCAACTGGTCGAGGTAAGCGCAGAGGGTATAATTTTCTTCCGGGCAATGCACCCTGAGATACTTAACTGCCGGACCGTCCGCCAACAGCCGCGCCAGAGGAAAAGCATAACCACCGGGGGAAATGGTTAAAATGCCATATGTCCGATAATTATTGGCCAGAAGCATTGTTATGGCCAAGACTACAGCAAAGGTTGTCCGCCAAAGAGCCGGGGGCGGCAAATTATGTTGTTTACGCGCAACCATCTTAAAAAGCCAGGCGGTTCCAAGTAACCCCAGGGCGAGGGGAATGTGGGATAAATGTACTACTGTGGCCACGATGGCCAGAATGATCAGGTATATTTTTTCACCTGAACCGAGCTGTGGATAGCAGAAAACCAGTAGGAAAAAAGTTAGAATCAACACGCCGGTAAAAATGTCCGGCATGATAAAACCGGTAAACCAGGGAAGATTGCTCAACAGGCAGAGAGGGATTGTTACTCCGAGCAATGCTAAAGGCGACGTCAACCCGAAAATAGCACGGAGAACTAAACGTAGGAGATGGGCAATGATGAGCGACTGGAAAACCACTACTAACCAAAGGGTGTGCGCCCATAATGCTGGCGCAAGGAAGAGATTATAGAAAAAACTCCGAAAATAATTATCATTCAGGCCGATGTAGCTGCCGGTATCAGGGAAAACCAGCGGATAACCGTTATAAATGGCCACTCCACATAGGAGAAAGGTGGTCAAGAGAAGCGCCAATGCATCGTTCAGTTTTTGCAGTTTCATGATGGTTTGCTCCGGAGTTCGTCTTTGATCAATTCATAGATATGAAAATGTTTGACCTGACCAAACACCGCGTCAATGTCTGGAAAATCACTGAAAACGGCCCTCTGTTTGATAAGACATAGATTGTTCATGGTTGAAACTATAAAATTACGGTTCTCTATGTCAAGGAAATCTTGGCTGCAAAATGTATTGCATTTTTTTGTTTATTACCGATCGAGAGGTTGCATAAATATCAAGACTGAAGATTTGAGGATTTCAGGAAGTAAGAAATAAAAATAATTAGAAATACTCCTCTCGAACCATCGGGATTGTTAAAAGCACCTTGCTGCAAAGTTTCAGCAATGGACCTTTAGTTCGAAACTTGAGGACAGTTCCAAACATCATTACCATTCTCATTATGAACTTTCTTACAATGGTATATCTGTTGACCTTTGGTCCCGTCGTTGCAGTTCACTCTTACATGAATAGGATAAGAATCATCCTCCATTTGCTTATCCCTTTGTACTACATTACTGATCACATTCATTCGCCCCATGCATAATTCAATAGTGTCTAGAGCTTCTTTGTCTGATGGACCAGATTTGATTGATTTCATAAAATGTATCTTCCTTTTTGTTTTCAATTAATGACGTTATGGCAACAGTAGTCGACATTAAATAGTTTTTATCTGTGATAAAAACGACAGGAACTATGTTTGATCTATTTTTTAACTCGTTCATTTCATCATCTATGAATATTTTTCAACAACTTCCTTAGAATTACTATCCTTTATTATGTGCCCATGATCCATGGTCAGCACACGAGTGCAAATCTTTTTTATTTGTTCAGCATTATGGGACGCCAGAACAAGTATTGAGGATTTATTTATAAATTCCAGCAATCTTGCTTCGGACTTTTTGCTGAAATCAGCGTCGCCAACAGCCAGCCATTCGTCCATGAGAACAATATCAGTCGGAAATGTCGTGCATATTGAAAAAGCCAAACGTAGAGACATTCCTGTAGAATATGTTCTCATCGGCATTTCTATATATTCACCTAGTTCTGAGAATTCAATAATATCATCAATATGTTTATTGACTTCAGATTTTTCTATTCCCATGAGAACACAACGCATAAAAATATTTTCATAACCGGTAAATTCATCATCCATGCCGAGGGAAATATCCAGTAACGAAATTATTGATCCCCTGACAACTAAACTCCCGCGGGCGGGAGCGTATACGCCCGCAAGAGCGCGAAGAAGTGTTGATTTTCCTGCCCCGTTATGTCCGACAAGACCAATCCTTTCTCCCTCACAAAAAGAGAATGATATATTATCAATGGCGCAGATACTGATGCCATGCGCATCGTTAGCGATTTTTCCTCCGGTTGCCGCACGAATTAGCGTTTTTTTGAGAGAGCGGCTTGATGAGCCGAAGATGGGATAATATATTGTCAGCTTTTCCGCTTTTATTGAAGTCATGATACCCCCCTATAACCAGTACGCCACTTTATGCCGAAACCGTTTTAAAAAATAGAAAGCTATGGCTGCGGATAAGGCAATATATATTAATATGCAAACCCAGTGATAAGCTGCTGGCACAACACCTAATAACGGAGAACGCACCAACTCGATCATATGATAGAAGGGATTGAAATCGGTAACCCATGAATATTTGGCGGGAAGAACTTTTCGCATCCAAATAATAGGGGTAAATAAATAAGCGATTTGAAATAAAACAGCTACTATCTGCGTTATATCACGAAATCTGGTGCAAATAATGCCGAGAATTACAGAAAGCAGAAAAAGCAGTACGAGAATAAGAATAAGTGCCGGTATCGTATATAACGATTCCCACGAAAATCCACGTCTGGCAATAATTAATACTGCTATTATAATGAGAAAATTATGCAAAAGAATTATAAAATTGTGCCATAATTTTCGTAAAACATGAACCATTAGAGGAACCGATATTTGTTTTATAATAGACTGATACTGGACAAACGTGGTGCAGGCATCATTGAGCTGCGTGGAAATCAGAAGCCACATTATCTGTCCAACAGCGAAATATGGCAGGAATTCCTTGATTGGAGACTTAAATAATGTCGAAAACATCAAGCCTATACTGCCGACCATAACACCAGTGCTGATTGTAGTCCAGAATGGACCGATTAGTGACCGGCGATATTTCTGCTTAATATCATACCACCCCAGCAATGACCACATATGAAAATATTTTACGATGGCCGTTATTTCGTTTATCATTTTGTTTAAAGAAACCTCTTATATAACTTGAATTTTCCTTCTTAAAAATTACCAAGCGCCTTTGCCACGGCATGCTGTACTTTTTAAACAGGAAAATTATCAAGACATCTGCTTTGGCCTTTCCCTTCGCAACCTTCTTTGTGGTAGGTACAGAAAACGGCCCTCTGTTTGATAAGACATTGATTGTTCATGGTTGAAACTATAAAAATTGCGGTTCTTTATGTCAAGGAAATCTTGGTCACAAAATGTATTGCGTTATTTTGTTTATACAGATTGAAGTCTTGTATCTTAATTACAGTTGACTATTTGAGGATTACTGGAAGAAGTGCTTAATGAGTTCACCTAGAAACAACAAGTATGATGAATAAAATATTTTAAGGATTTGTATTGTATTTTGTTGATGTCAGAGGCTCCCTTGCCATTCTCCAAACGGGAAAGTTTGTCATAATCAACCAATTCTTCGGTTGGAACAGCGTGTGCAGATTCCCAGTCGGTAGTTTTTGCTAGCACGTGAACCCTCAACCTGCCGACGCTACCTAGACAGTAACGGCAAGCCCTAAGAGGTTTTCGGGAACTTAGATATTCCTTGAGTTTATCTGGAAAATCCGGTGTGCTGATAATCTTAACTCCATCTTCCCTGTAATCGTATGAAACTGCTTTATCCAGAATATTGGGGATATATATACTCTGGGGACATTTGAAAAAATATCCTTCATGGACAGAATGACAACCCCAAAGCCTAGCCAACTTGCATGCATTGTAGATACGCTGTGTAAGCGCATGATCTGTCGTCCCGATCGTCGAGAATGTTGCACGAAAGTTTTCGTAGTAATACTTGACTAGAGCTACCTGATGCAGCTTGGCGGATTGATAAATAGCCGCCATGTGTGGAGTCAACAGAGATTCTGTTTGTGGATAAACGGAGAGTTCAATCTCATCAATTTCCGCCCATATTTCATCCTTCATCTGCGAGAGCAATATTCCGTTAGTTACTAATATAATATGCTTGCTCACACTACTGCGGCGAATCGCTTTGAGCAGCGCGAGCATATTGGGATGCAGTAACGGTTCTCCACCGATAATCTTTATCACAGCAGGCCTGTAAAATAGGGATAGGATGGAAAGGTCCCTAAATACAACGTCCGGATTGGCAATCTTCATTTTTGCAGTCGGCGAAGCATGATTGCAATCCATGCATGCAATATTGCAGTGATCCACTGCATTGATCTCGCAGCTGCGTGGCGGGATAATCTTTCTATTAACTATTCGATAACATCTCCAATTTTTGATAAGATATTGCTTCTGCATTAGTAAATTATAGGAAGTTTGGTCTTGTATGTCAATAAAATATAGAACGGAAAATGGCGGCTTACTGTGTTTATTACGGATTGAAAGCTAGTATTATAGTAAGAATTGACGTTTTGTTTCTTTCAGGAAGGCAGATGGATTTCGTTAGCACGGAAAATATGCTGTCAATCATTTGCACATTTCATTTGATATTTAAAAAATTGCTCAGGAGAACCATTATCAATCACACATTTTACAGCGAAGATTGCATCGCATTATAAGCGCAATACTAATTGAATCAAGAGACTTTCCAATAAAAGATCGCGTCTATTGTTGCTTATTGGAAGTAAAATGGTGAATCTTTAGCTAAGAAAAGGAGATTTTAAAATTACCCTCAGACCCTGCGGCGGTCCAAAGCTGCTTTTAATGCGTGAACATATCCTGATCGTTGATCCCGCCTGGAAATTCCCAGGTTGGTCTTGTGAATACGCCGCTTCACCAGAACATCCGGTAGCATGATACTATTTAGATTTAATTCAATTGCCCTGGCATACCAGTCAACAAATTCGCCGATTTGTAATTCCTTCCTGAAGAAACCGACACGTAAAAAGGCTTCCTTTTTAATGAGCATTGTACCGGCATGATGTCCCGGCATGATTGAAACAGGAATATCTATTCTATCTTTCTCCGTCTGGGACAATTCCGGACTATAAAAATTCTCAATATGACTAAAAGCCATATCGAGTTCGGGATTGGCTTCAAATTCCATCCACTGTAGCTTCATCTTTTCCGCGGTCCACAGATCGTCCGCGTCGAGAAAGGCAAAAAAATCACCGAGAGCCAATGAGATGCCCTGATTACGAGCAGCACCGGTTCCCGCGTTGATCTGATAATGATACCGGATTAAAGAACCAAAACTTTCGGCAACCTTTGCTGTATTGTCGATAGATCCATCATCCACAATGATCAAATCAAGTCTAAAACCGGTTTGGGAAAGTACACTTTCAATGGCGTCGCCAAGATATTTCTCTCCGTTAAAAACTGGTATGATAACACTAATGATTGGTTTCAAACTTCAACTTGTCCTTGCATTCTTCTTCGTTCGAGAGTTTTTTTGAATACTTTCATAACATTTAATTCAAGCATGTTTCTTCCTTCCGTCATATTTCCCCCGTGTCTTCGCACATACAAGCATGTTTCTTCCAGTCGTTTTATATTCAACTTCTTTTCACCTGCGCGGAGGAACCAGTCTGAATCTTCACCGAATCTTAACATAGGATCAAAAAGACCTACCTTTTCGAATGCCGATTTTCGGTAGATGGCTGCCCCAATATAGTGTGGAAACGATTCCTTGGGATTACCGACATAATCATAACAACCGCTTGCCTTATTGAACTCCATTAGCTGGGCGTATCCACGAATAACCTCCATATCAGGGTTTCGGAGAATTTCATCAACCATGATATTCAGATTGTTCTCAGGCCATAAATCATCAGCATCCAGAAAAGTAATAAATTCTCCTGATGCATCACGGATTCCTTTATTTCGAGCGGCAGAAGGACCGCTGTTGTCTTGAGTAAAGTAACGAATATCGACAGGAAACTGTTTGATTATTGCCTCTGTTCCATCCGTTGAACCATCATTAATGATGATTATTTCCAGTGCCGGATATTTCTGCGACAACACGTTTTCAAGAGCTTCTCTGATAAAATCCTCACCATTGAATACCGGAATGATTACGCTTACCAAGGGTTTTTCTTCTTTTTGAAAGGAACTCCATGGTTCAACATTCTGTAAGGGAGGGGCAGTGCCAAGGTCTGATAAAAAATCAGATATTGATACGGGTATTTTTATAAAATCTTTTCCAATCTCCAGAATATAATGCGGCAGTGCTGATGCTAATTTGCTTATATAGTTATGAGTATGATGGCCGACATAGGGAAGTTGTGACATGGTTGTAAATGACATTGCCCTTTGAATGTCCCATCGTGAAACAGATTTTATACGGGAATCCCGATGGTCGGCAATTTCAGGTGTTAAGATAGCTCTGAGAGGCATTTCAAACATTAATTTCTGGCCCAGATTAGGATTCAGAAAAATAACCGCTTTCTCCTGATCCAATTTTTCAGTATTATTGACATATTTGGAAAGATCAGGAAAATTGGCCACATGATCGGCATTCAGCTTCGCAGTGCTGTAGAGACTGACAACAGTTGGTATGGGCTCCAATTTTGTTATCACGTAGTCGTCGGCAATGTAAAAAAGGCCCGCCTGCAAACAGGATAAAGCCGCCGTTGATTTGCCGACTCCTCCTTTACCCGTAATAAGCACTGCTCCATTTTCTGTGCCTACTGCGGCAGCATGCATGAGCTGGCATCCATTATTCTCCATCCACCAATGGAAGAGTGTCCGCAACGGAGAAGCTATGACCCAGTAAGGCAATGTCTTTGCTGTTTGCACCCAGTAAATCCCGGTTTTTTTCTCAAGATCCATGAGATTGACGGAACATTCGATCCAATGAAAAGCCGCTTTTATACGGCGGCTATTGAAACCCCAAATGTCGCCCCGGTCGGTGAAACAATCTTTTGTACAGGGAGGAGGGATCATTTCCACGTTCGTAGAGTCGCTGTCCCAAACACAAATTGTGAGGTCGGCTACGGAAACATCGGTCAAACGTAGATGATCCAATGCCGGCGTGAGATAAGGAACAAGCCGATCTCCAGCGAATTTCAAACACACAGTCGTATCGGCGATGCGATAATAAAAATTTATTTCACCTGCGGCGTTTTTTGCCTGGAGAAATCTGTCGTAACTCTTACGGAAGAAAACCTGCTGCTCGATTTCGCTTTTTTGTGGTTTGTACATAAATCAGTTACCCCTATAAAATAAAAAATTAGCGGTGGCGCACTTGAAAAGGCCTGGAGAGAAACATATTTACGGCAATCCGAAAACCTTTGTAAAACAGATCATAATTATTCCGTGCATCCATTCTCCATTGCAGCGATCTGGAAAATTTAAACACAGGAAAGATGCTTTTTCCTGTATTAAGTCTGCGGAATCGACAAAGATGACAGCAGAACGCGGCAAAGGGGCTGCTGCTTACATTATCCCGGTTACCGATCATAAAACGATATTCAATCTTTTCCAGATAATATACAGGAAGATTTATTATTGTTTTCATTACAGATGGTGGTATTAAAGGGTGAAAATTGTCATGCAAATATTGCAGACCTTTTTTTAATCGCAGGTTTAAGTGATGCTTTTGAGCCGTATTAATTAATCGTTGCCAATCGATGGTGAAATCATCCGAGTTGATTAGTATTATCGCGTCGGCAATCCAGCGGATTGGCGTAATGGGATTCCAGGCCACGCCATGAATGATCACATGAAATAGCATATCCGTTGGATTGGGCGACATAGAATCAACATTTGCCATTTTTACAGGTATTGCGCCATCCCAGAAATCTTTTTCATACTCATCCTGGCAACCATTAAATGGCCTCCAATGGAGATCGAATTCTTTGTCCAAGCGGTTATTCAATTGAATAGCATGACCGTAAATCAAATCGAGTTCGGTCAAAGGGAGAGGTGATGTCCATCCCGCCTTTTGCAGTAATTCATTAGCCAGACGCGCTTGTTTCAACGGCACAAGAACATCTATGTCGGCCATGGGCCGGGAGCCGTTATTTTTATAATAAAGCAAGTGATAAAGAAGCGCCTTTGAGCAGCATTGTCTTAATGCCGGCGTTTTGGAGAAATTCGATAACTTTCGCCATTTCATGAAACAGAGTTTGATTTTTACTCCAGGTCTGGCGATAAATCCCTTTCAGTTTTCCCATGGCAGAATCATCGACGCCATGCTTATGCAGGTTGTTATAAAGCAGAGGCAGTAAACGGAAAGAACCTGGTTCGAAATGCCCCTCCCAGTCAACTGCGTCACGCCATTTGCTCCAGGCCTCAAGCGCATCTTTACCTGAAAACAGTGCTGCTTTCAGGAGAAGTTCCTGATTGGGTGTGGCTAAATAAAAATCTGCGGGGTTTATCGTGTTCATTCAATTTGATAAAGTGTCAAATTTCGATCATTGTATCGGTTTGATGGATGGCCATCCCGTAGCATCCACTTCATGGATCGGATCCAAAAGCAGTAAATCCTGCATATCAGTGTATTTATTCAATACAGGAGCATTAAAAACCGCTCTGCTTTCTTTTGCCGTTATTTGCTCCTTCCAGTTCCGCGGCAAAAGTGAAGCGTTCAATTTGTCATCTATGGGAATAACAAGTCCTTCCTGCTGAAGTTGTTTTATAAATGAATCGACAGCGTTTTCCTCGTCTCCCTGGAAGCATTCATAATTCTCGCGGATTAACGGTAAAATCTCACTTATGGGAGCACCTTTTTCGATATAGTTCCAGATATCGGCTCCGACATCCACGATACTGTAATAATTACCGGAATCCAGATTTAAAATAACCGTTTCACCATCGATGTTTTCATGCACAATATTTGGTTCATTAATTTTTAAGCGATAACCGTTACCCGACATTTCGTCACCTCGTAGTCATCAATTTATAAAAGATTATCTTTCCGCGTATTGCGCGGAGAACTTTTATTTTACATCAACATAAATCATGATTATCCAGACCATTGACCACTATCAATGTTAGCTTGCTTATAGCGGAAATATAGGGCAGTTTCGTTTGTATGTCAATTATTTTTGAAGTAAACATTACCAATTGAAATGTTGTATCGATTGTCTGAATCAGAAAAACAACATTACAGGAAGAAAAGTGTAAGATAGAAATCGGATGGAGCATAGTAATCGGCTGGATTTACTGGTTAAGTGTTTTTTGGATATTGAATACGTACTGTTGGACCATAGAATACCCAGCCGCTTTGCCCTTTTTCAGTTTCTATTTTGATTGTCATGTAATCTTTCCCATATCTTATTCGTTTCACGCGGACTATGTCTGTTGTTGTGACTGAGAATAATGGCTGTTCATTTCTCGGATATGGCTCCCAATTTGCGTATACAGGTGTCTTGTCGATTATTTCTATTTTATGCCGCTGATCTTTCAAAATGTCGTTATATACAAGCAGACTGACGACGACAGCCAAAAGAAGTGCTGAAATAATTAATACCTTCTTTATCATTTTCATCACTTAACATTGTTTATATGGATCAATGCTAATACTCCAAACGCTAACGATTACAGGTTGTAACCTAGCATAAAATTGGTTTTATGAAAACTGAGGATTACAGGAAGAAAGAAATAAAATTTCGATTTCCGAACAGGCAGAATTATTTCTTTCACCTACCAATCCACAGTATTTGACGGTTGTCAAAATTGATGATTACCAATTGAAAACAAGTATTTATGGCCGCAATCATTTCATTTCACACGGGAAAATCCTTAGTGCAGATCGTTGCGCTTTCGATACGCTTGCGAATTGTGGCCGGCGTAACACAATCGGAAAAAGGGCTGGCCGCCCAAAAGTCCCACTGGCAAAGCAGATCCGAATAAAAGTCCTCGGATAGGCAAATGTCCTTGAGCAACGCAAATAGACGCTTCTTGTGCTGCTCTATTTTCTCCAGCGTACGGCGCCTGATCTCCATAGCAGGCACGGGGCAATCGCGCATTTCCCTGACACCGGCAGCGACGGCATCAGCGCTGTCAGCAACGATGCGTACATAGTCAGTGTTGAAGAACTCATCCCGACCACCGCGGCTTTCTGTGGAGACAATAGGAAGTCCAGCTAGCAGATACTGCATACTTACTGCCATTGCCCCTTCCACAGCGGAGAGACAGAGTCCGACCCGACACTGGTTGATCGCGTCATTTATGTCGGGGAGACTCATCCACTGGTAGTCGGCCGAGAGTGGATCGTTGAACCAGTGCGCCTGAGGAAGGATATTCCTTATTGAGCGTGTATAGGACTTGTCGTGGTCGTGGTGGTAGGGCACGCGCGCCGTAATTAGCGCGAGACTCTCTATACCAGCAGCGAGATTATGTCGCTTGAAGGGGCTGATTCGGGCGTCGTACACTGCGTCGAAGCGCTTCTCCGATTTCGGCAGAGATCTGAAAATCGCGGGGCTTACGAAGGCGTTGTGATTTACCCAGGCAGTCTCCAGACCGGCAGCGGCCAACATTTGATGCTCTAATTTGCTGTTGGCTATGAAGATCAATCTGTGGCGAGGGTACCGTCGCAGATGCCGTGCCTGCCAGAGTTTCAGTTGCTTAATCAGCCAGGGATCATCGTGAGCCCACGACAACTCAATCAGCAGGTGGATGGTCCGGTGCCCGAATTGTCGGAGAACCGACAATAACGCGACAGGACGATAGCGGATGACCCAGTCAGGAACATAGATGATAAGGGGGTCGGATGAAAACACCAGGCAATCGCCGCCATGCATATAAGGTTCTAACAATCGCATTGGCAGTGATACCGCAATCCCTGCCTGGAATATCTTTTCTAAGCTCAAGCGCATGAAGACGATCGTCAACTATTCGGATTTTGTCTTTGATAAGATCTTGCTTTCTGTGGAAGGAAGTATAGAAATGCGGTTTTTGTTTGTCAATGGGATTTTTTTCAAAAAAGAGTTGTTCTCTGTCGATGTTTGTTGTCAGGCGTGAATAATGTTGATTACCGATTGAAAGAAAGCATGTCCCTAAAAAATCCTAAATGCTCACTTTCAGTTTACTATAAGGAAGAGTGATGAGGACATGGCATTCTTAATCTGTTAAAGTTGAATTGTCCAAACAACAATAATAGAAAGGAGAAAAGACCATGTCCCAGAGAGATTATAACAAGCAAGTAGCAAAGCGTCAAAGGATTAAAAAAGGAACCCTGATCGTCGGGGTTGACATTGGTAAATCATTCAATGCGTTGGGATTCTCAGATATTACAAGCACAGCGAAGTAATATCTGTAAGTTGAATTATCCCATGTGCGAAGCTAAGTGGGACTATATAAAATACCTCGCAGCTTGCTTTGGGGTTCACACCCGTGATTAATTCCCGGTGGACACTATTTCTATCAGTGACGGATCGTAATCTTCCGGTTTCTCATACCCCAGAAGATTCAGGAGAGTCGCCGCAATATTGGACAGACCTTTTTCTTTGATATTCGCCATGTGATATTCTCCCTGATACAAGGGATCATAGATTATAAAGGGGACCGGATTCAGGGTGTGCGCAGTCTTTACAGATTTTGCGCCCTTTTTGTCTATCGTGAACATCTCATCTGCGTTGCCATGATCTGAGGTGACAACGGCAATGCCTCCTATCTCCTTTATGACAGCCAGCAGTTCTCCCACGCATTTATCCACTGTCTCTACTGCAATAATAGTGGCCTCCATCACACCAGTGTGGCCGACCATGTCACCGTTCGGGAAATTGAGCCTTCCGAATTTGTAATCGCCGCTCTTCAGCAGGTCTATAACTGCATCCGTTATCTCTTTTGCTTTCATTTGAGGGGCCTTATCAAATTCAATCCTGTCGGAAGGTATCTCCACATATTTTTCCAGTGATTCATCAATATAACCGGAACGGTTGCCGTTCCAGAAATAAGTAACATGGCCGAACTTCTGGGTCTCAGATACTGCAAAGGTTTTTACCTTTTCAGCGCAAAGGTACTCGCTGATTACGCGATCGATAGCCGGAGGTTGCACAAGAAAATGGGGAGGTATATGGGCATCCCCGTCATACTCCATCATTCCCGCATAAAATATATCCGGAAGATGTCCTCTGTCGAATTCAGAGAATTCCTTCTCGGTAAAGGCCCTTGATATCTCAATGGCGCGGTCACCCCTGAAGTTGAAAAAGATCACAGCATCCCCGTCATTGATAGTCCCATTGGGCATTCCCGAACTATCGACTATAACAAATGCGGGCAGATACTGATCAGTTGCCTTCGGGTCTTCCTCGTAAAAGGTCCTCACCGCATCAGAAGCGGATTGGAACTTCCTGCCCTTCCCGAGGACATGGGCATCCCATCCTCGCTTAACGATATTCCAGTCGGCATTGTACCTGTCCATGGTTACCTTCATGCGTCCGCCGCCTGAGGCGATGGCGTAATCAAGACCTTTTGTCTCTGAGATCTTTTTCAGTTTTTCTTCTGTAGGAATAATATAATCAAGCGCCGTTCTTTCCCCCACATCCCGTCCGTCAAGAAGGGCATGGACCCTGACCCTATTTAAATTCAGCTCAACGCATTTGTCGATCATTATGAACAACTGTTCAACATGTGAATGGACATTCCCGTCTGAAAGCAGCCCGATAAAATGGATCGTCCCTCCATTTTTGGAACGCTTTACTATATTGTCCCATACACCGGATTGAAAGATCCTTCCCGTTTTGAGTGCCGCATTTACAAGACGGGCGCCCTGCTTAAAGACCCTGCCGGCGCCGATGGCATTGTGCCCCACCTCGCTGTTTCCCATATCATCATCCGAGGGCAGTCCAACTGCCGTACCGTGGGCCTTCAGTTGCGTGTAGAGATCAGATTTGAACAATTTGTCAAGGTTGGGTGTATCGGCCAGATAGACCGCGTTCGTTTCATCTGATTTGCCTATCCCTACGCCGTCCATGATAATCAGCAGCAGGGGGCCTTTCCGGCCATGAAAAGACCTTAATTTATTGAGATTTAATGACATTGATATGCTCCTTGGTTATTTATACCATCTAAAATTTTTCAGAGATTTCTTTATAGATAAAAGTTGATATCCAGTCAAGAAAAGAGATGTCACGGTAAAATAACCGCCGCCTGGATACGGCTGTAAATTTCGGTGAAAGAACCTGCATTACGGGAGGTCTGGGACGAATGCCAATGAAATACCTAATGAGCATCGCTCTGGCGCACGCGGGAAAACTGGGAAAATACGGTGCTTAATTATTCTGAAAATAATTTTTGGCCTGATAAATACAACTTCTGAGAAGTTTTGTGGATGCAACGGATTAATTATCAGTGCTCGAAAAATAAGATAAAAAAAGGATGGAAAAATCCACCAGTCACGTTCTTCTTTAATCATCTATAGCTTTGTCAACTCAAAAATGCCGCATCCATAGTGGCAGGAAAAATTATTTTTTATTGTTTCTTCAGTTATCTGGGCATTTTTGATCAGATCTCCGGCATCATTAACATAAGAAAAGGAATTGATTTGATAGCGCCCTTCTATCATTTTCAAAAGGTACGCCAGAGAAAATACGCGGTGCGCATTGAATTCAATACGCTGTATGCCGATGGGCACCGAAAAATAAAGTTTTCCCTCCTTTTTTAAAATTTTGTAAAGGTTATTCCATCCCAGAAGATGTCCTTGATAATCAATTCTATCGCCATAACGGCCAAGGCCAAAGTGTTCCAGAGCGTGAAGGCAGGAGATAGAATCGCAATAATTTATCAGGTTTAAATTATCATCCATTATGTCGGCTTGAATAAAGCGGATATTATCGATTTGTGTGTTTAGTTTTCTTATATCAACAAATTCAATTTGTCTGAATGAGGCGACATGAGCAATAAAACCATCCATTCGTGAGCCAATATCAACATGCTTGATGGGATTGTTTTTAAAAATTTTTCCTGCAACAAGCAAGTCTTGATGAAAATAATGACCGGAGGCTGTTCCGCTTTCCTGAAGGCGATCTTCAAAGCAAGGATGAAACTTCCCCAAAAGAAAATCTATATGACCATGCTTTGTCTGTTTTTTGAACTGATGATATTCCAGTAAGAAGATCGGCATAAACTTTAAATACTTCAACAGCGGCATTCCCTTTATGATGATTCTGAATTGCACAACCCACTCCTTTTATTTTAATACCATCAATAAATTATACTAAAGTATATAGCATATGTTGAATTAAAGTTCCGCCATATAATTAATGATCATGTAAAGATGAACATTGTCTGAATGAAAGAAGTTGCCGAAAATAAACCCCACGCAATACCGCTCTGGCGCACGCGGGAAAACTGGAAAAATACGGCGCGTAATCCAAACCAGACCAAAGTGTCAATACGATAAACTCCTCGCAATGATAGAACAAATCTAATTATTTGTTTAATGTAGCAACGTTAAATAATGACAAATGTGCGGCAACGAAAAGAGTCAACGTAGAAAATAAATATGGACGAAATCAAAAAAAGACCAAGAAGTTTTGTTCTTTCGATATATAATCTTTTAGACAAAATCAAATGCAGGACAGGAACCTACGACACCGGGCATATTCCTTAATAAAACCAATACCCAAAAACCTGTTAGACGGTCGTTAGAAGTTTTGATGGAAGCTTCCACTCAACTTTTTAACCAAAAGTCAAGAATGATGGATAAATGATAATAATAGAAAAATCGGCGGGAATTGAACCTATGATATTTCTCTTGACAAGCGTAACCTTATCGGTTACAGTATAATAAATGATAAAATCTTTTATCCATAAAGGTCTGGAAGATTTTTTTTACGATGGAACCATTAAAGGTATACAGGCCAAGCACGCTTCAAAGTTAGGAGCAATATTGGATAGGCTTGATGCGGCAAATGAAATCAAGGATATGAACTACCCCGGCGCCGGCCTTCATTTGCTTCTTCCCAAAAAGAAGGGGCGCTTGGCAATAAAGGTCTCCGGCAACTGGCGATTGACATTTGAATTTAAGGATGGAGACGCACTTAATATAAACATCGAAGATTATCATTGAAAAGGATCATTTATGAGAACACGAAAAAGACCGCCATCTCATCCAGGATCGATTCTTAAGCTTCATTACTTGGAACCATCAGGGATCAGCGTTACAGACCTTGCGAAAGAGTTGAGATTGTCGAGAAAGACGGTGTCTAAAATATTGAATGAACGATGTGCTGTAACAACGGATGTTGCCTTGCGGTTGTCCAGAGCGTTTGATACTACTCCTGAGTTATGGTTGAACCTCCAGAGAAATTACGATCTCTGGCATACGGCGAATGAGACGACTGATTGGCGGGCAATCAGAACCATTTTGAAAATTGCACATGTAAGCGCGTAAAGGATGTCTGTGTCTTTCTTCCTGTAATGTTGTTTTTCTTATTTCCCCAATTCATACAACATTTCAATCGGTAATAATTGACGCTGTGTTTTTTCTTCTTTTAAGAAAAGGATTAATGCTATTATAATATTTAAGATAGAAAAAATGAGATTTGGACTTTAATTATTAGCTATCAAAAGGAGAAGGCATTAAATGCCAATACTAAAACAAGTTTTAATCAAAGCGTCAGGAAATAACTTTATTCAAAGAAAGTTGGAGAAAAATGCGCAGGCTTTGCAAGATCTGATGGGAATTGGGTCTGGTGGTTCTGGTGGCGGATTTTTATTCACCGGTGAAGAAAGTATATGTAATTTTCTTAAGCAAAGGTTCAAACCTCCATATTGCATTTTTGATGTTGGTTCAAACAAGGGTCAATACCCTCAGATGATTATTGATAATATTAAAGTAGATGATTTTTCAATTCACTGTTTTGAACCTGGACACGAAACATTCAAAATTCTTGCGAAGTCTTACAAAGAAGATAAACGAATTAAACTGAACAATATTGGTATAGGCAAAGAAAAAAGTGAGACGGTATTGTACTTTGATAGCGTAGGTTCAAGGATGGCGTCTCTTACAAAAAGAAGGTTAGATCACTTTGGTATCTATTTTAACAAATCAGAAAAGGTGGAAATCAACACTATTGATAACTACTGCTCAGAAAATGCGATAAATCATATTCATCTATTAAAGCTTGATATTGAAGGGCATGAACTCGATGCACTCGATGGCTCAAGAAAAATGTTTGATAAAAAGTCAATTGACATCGTCACATTTGAATTTGGTGGATGGAGATATAATTAAAAGTTGTGTTTAGGAATACAGGTGGTGTATCCACCGGTTAATTGTTTCGCGACAGTTGACCGGCCAATAAAAAAAGGAAAGGATACACGCACCATGAAGAAAGATAACGTAGTAGAGATAAAAAAGCCAGAGACTTTTATTGATGATCCATTAACAGAGATTTTACAACAAGGAGCCAGAAGTTTGTTAGCCCAGGCATTGGAAATTGAGATTGATACTGTTTTAAATCAATATAAAGATTTAAAGGATCAAAGGGGCTATCAACGGGTTGTACGCAACGGATATATGCCTAAGCGTGAAGTTCAGACAGGTATTGGCCTCGTACCAGTGGAAGCTCCGCGGATCAGAGATCGGTCGGTGGATCGATCGAATCGGATAACATTCAGTTCGTCGATTTTACCGCCGTATTTGCGGAAGACCAGGAGCATGGAGCAATTGATTCCGTGGTTATATCTGAAAGGCGTTTCCACCGGAGATTTTAGCGATGCCTTGGCAGCATTGGTCGGCAAAGATGCACCGGGATTGTCTGCCCCCACGATCAGCCGGCTCAAAACGGTTTGGCAGCAGGAGTTTCATCAATGGCAAAAACGCAGTCTTGAAGGAAAATGTTACGTATATTTCTGGGTGGATGGCATTTACTGCAACGTGCGCATGGATGATAAACAGTGCCTTTTGGTCATTATGGGTGCCACGGCTGATGGTGTAAAGGAACTGGTGGCCATAGAGGGTGGTTTCCGAGAAAGCGAGATGTCATGGAAGCAGTTGCTGTTAGATCTGAAGTCCAGAGGCCTGACCACCGCTCCACAACTGGCGATTGGCGATGGCGCACTGGGTTTCTGGAAAGCGTTGAGTAAAGTCTACGACGGTACCCGTTGGCAAAGATGCTGGGTACACAAGACTGCTAATGTTCTGAACAATTTGCCAAAGAGCCTTCAATCCAAAGCGAAATCCAAATTGCATCAGATTTGGCAGGCAGCCAACAAGGATGAAGCCGAGCGTCATTTTAATGATTTTGTGAATACGTATGAAGCAAAATATCCCAAAGCGGCCCAGTGTCTGGAAAAGGATCGAAATGCTTTGTTAACTTTTTATGATTTTCCCGCTGAACACTGGCGTCACATTCGGACCACGAATCCGATTGAATCGACTTTTGCGACGGTTCGGTTGCGAATGAATAAAGTGAGAGGCTGCTTTTCTGCGAACACGGTCATCTCAATGGCATTCAAATTATGTCAATGCGCTCAGAAACGATGGATTCGTCTACATCGTCCGGAACGCTTGGCTGATGTTGTTAAAGGAGTGAAATTCGTTAACGGTATGGAGGAAAAACGGATCGCCGCCTAAATTCTTCATACACAACTATTGACTATAGCTCTGGTGGATGTAATATAGATACACGAACATTTTTCCAAGATTTTTGGTATTTTTTTAGTGAAATCAACATGAAAATTTTAAGAATTACTCCTTCGGGATATTTTTATCCAATTGAATCATATAAAGAAATTTATGAACAATTTAGGACAACAAACTTTATGGTGATATCAAATGGTTAATAAGGAGCTTCACTGGTCTGCAATTCCGGTTCGCTTGATAATGATAAATGAGTTATTCATGTTCAGTCGTTACTCTCTTTCAATTGGTAATCTTCAGTTTCCCCTGTATCACGAATCTATTGACTTGTGAAAGCATAAGAAATTATTAGAAAAACATCCATGATATCTTTTTAATACGGTTTTGATAATAAATAACACAGATTGTTAAGTGTAAAAACACATCAGGATACAGACTGATTATGAGCAGTTATATTAACTGCTTGAATGTTTATAATTAGTAGCTATCTTATACCATTTTGGCATCGTATGCTAAACGTAAATCATATATTATAATATATAATCAAATAGTTAACACGATTGTTATTTAATGTTGGATAGCAAATTGGTATTATACTATAAACAAAAAGGGCAGATTAAATCTGCCCTTTTTTACTTAAAAAAAATTATTTTAAACCCGTTCCAATATCATAGACAATCCCTGACCGCCGCCGATACAAAGAGAAGCCAGCCCGCGTTTTAAATTTTTCTTTTTCATCTGCATGGCCAACGTGTAGGTAATGCGTGCGCCCGAACAGCCGATGGGATGACCAATGGAAACCGCGCCGCCGTTGAGATTGCATTTCTCCACATCAACTTCCAGTTCTTTCATACAGGCCAGTGCCTGCGAGGCAAAGGCTTCATTGAGTTCAAAAAGGTCAATATCCTTTACGGTCAGATTCAGTTGTTTAAAAAGTTTGCGTGTTGCCGGAATGGGTCCTAAGCCCATGTAAGCCGGATCAACTCCACCGCTGGCGAAGCCCTTGATCCTGGCCAGCGGTTCTAGTTTAAGCTCTTTGGCTTTTTCGGCGCTCATAACAATCACTGCGGCTGCGCCATCGTTAATGCCGGAGGCGTTTCCCGCTGTCACGGTGCCGTCTTTTTTAAATACAGTTGCCAGTTTACCCATCTTTTCCAGCGACGTATCCATAGGACGTTCATCTACATTGAATATTTTTGGATCGCCTTTTTTCTGCGGAATGACAACAGAGACTATTTCATTGGCCACAGCGCCGGAGGCGTTTGCCGCTCGCGCTCTCTGGTGGCTTCTCAAAGAAAATTCGTCTTGTTCCTGACGGGAAATTTTGTAAAGAGCCGCTATGTTTTCCGCGGTTACGCCCATGTGATAACCATTAAATATTTCATAGAGGCCGTCATAAACCATTAAATCGGTGATCTGGCTGTGCGGCATACTCATGCGATAGCCCCAGCGGGCGTTAGGCAATATAAATGGGGCGTTGCTCATATTTTCCATGCCACCGGCAACAATAATTTCGGCATTGCCGGCTTGGATGGCCTGTGCCGCCAGCGCGATAGCTTTCATCCCGGAAGCACATATTTTGTTGACGGTAAAAGCATTGGTTTCTTCCGGAATACCGGCATAAATTGAAGCTTGCCGGGCGACATTTTGACCTTGTCCTCCCTGCAAAACATTACCCATGATTACTTCATCTATGTAAACAGGCTTAAGGGATTTATCATAATCATAATATTTTTTGTTTATGGCCGTCATTTCAAAATTACCTAAAGCGGTGGGCCGGCAGCTTTTTGAAAATTCATCAATTGATGGCCTCAACCCCGCGCGTTTCAGCGCTTCCTTAATAACCAGGGAACCAAGATCAACGGCGTTTACACCTTTTAACGATCCGCCGAATTCACCTACTGCAGTTCTGGAACCGTTTACAATTACTACTTCTTTCATCGCTAACTCCTTTCCGATATTGACAATATTTTTAAAACCCCCGCCCCCTCTTAAACTTTCATCTGCGAAATTTGAAAATTGGTTTAACACAATTTCTTCTAAAATGCATCAATTTGGTTTATGAGCTACAAGCCACATGTTGTCACTGGTCGGGAAACGATCCCAGATGTTGAATCGGACAATTTGGAATCCTGTATCCCTGATGATTTTGCCAAGAGTTTCCGGCGTCCAGTAATTGACATGGTCAGGGTACCGGAACCCGCACCATTTTTGTCCCATAACGATGCGATTAAAACAACCATAATTAGGCACCTTAATAATGAGATGAGCACCGGATCGCAAGATTCGCAGAATTTTCTGAAGAACCTCACGGGGCGCAGATTCATGCTCTAAATAGGCGGACATGATTGCCGCGCTAAAGAAATCTTTTTCAAATGTATCTAATCCCAAAAGGGCATTGCCGCAAAAAACAAGGCCTCCTCGCGACTTCGCTATTTGTTGAGCCCTGCCGGAAAGAAGTTTTGATACTTCAACGCCAAAGGGAATATATTTTTGATCAAGGCGGGACATCACCTCTCCCCCTCCACATCCTATATCGATTACCGGTCCGGCGGGGAAGTATAGTTTGACCAGATCGATGAGCTTATCCCGGCGAATCAACCTATCCTTATAACGTTCAATGACTCGCACGCCTCGACGCAGGGCGGAGTCCTTTTCCTTTTTCTCCTGGGATACTTGATGAGATGTTTTTTCCCAGGCGTAAGTTTCCTTAAGATCTTCATAGGCAGGAGGATTTTCCAGATAAACCAAACAGCACTGGGCGCACTTTTTTATGATCCATGGGTCTTTTGAATATATCGAAGGTTTTGTATCTGCATTTTCATTGCCACATAGAGGACATGACCGATAAATGCCATTACTGGCTGTGGAGTCTGCTTGTTGGGCCATCTTTCTCTCGTCACCATAATATGCGAATAAGTTTAGAAAAACTCTTACACAACTAGTCATGGGTTTCAACCTTTTTTCTTATATTAATTCGCTTTTTGGGGAGTGATCTTTTTGCTTGCCTACGCCGTTTTTTTACTTTATACTGCCCCCGCGTTTGTAAATATAGATAACTAACATACGTCAGTTATCACAAAGTCAGCATTAAATAAGATAATTTACGGAAATTAAAAGGAGGGAAAGATGAAAAAAGTAATTGCTGTGGTTTTTCTTGTTTTATTGTTGGGTGCCGTTACATCTTATGCGGCTGGGTTAAAAGTAGGGGACAAAATAGGTGACTTCAAACTGAGTGCTGCGCTTGATGATAAGGAATATAGTCTCAGTTCACCGGAATTCGCAGGTAAAGTTGTTTATATCGTATATGCCAGCTCGAGCTCAGCAGATGATAACGATCATGTATCTGATGCACTGGAAGCCAACAAGGATGTCACGCGTCTGAAAAGTGAAAAGAAATACGTTGGATTGGGTATAGGAAACCAGAAAGACAGTCCGGTGCCTAATTTCATCATTAAGCAGATCGCCAAGCGCAAGCAGAAGAAGACCGGTGCCATCATTTTGCTCGATCCGGATTTTACAATCGGCAATCTCGGGATGCCGCACAAAATCGCCACATGCATCCTTGTTGACAAGGATCGAATTATTCGTTACATTGTTTCAGGTAAAACTCCAATGGATAATATTCCGAAGCTTATCGACTTAATAAAGCAATATTCGGAATAAAAGTAAATTGCCTGTCATTTAGCAATATCCCCCTGGATTTCTGAGATTGAATTCCAGGGGGATATACTATTTGAGGTGAAGCCGCTCATGGTCAGTATTATTGATGGGAATAAAATAGCACAGGATATTCGTAATGAAGTGCGCCAAAGAGCTGTTTCGCTCAAAGAGCAAAAGGGAATTATCCCTGGTCTGGCTGTTGTTCTCGTCGGCGAAGACTCTGCTTCGCAGATATATGTGGGAAAAAAAGCCAAAGCGTGCGCGGAAGTTGGTTTCCTCTCCCGTGAATATAAACTGCCTGCCGACACCAGTGAGATCAGACTGCTGGAAATTATTGCCGAGTTAAATAAGGATCAACTTATTCATGGCATTTTAGTACAGCTTCCCCTGCCCAAACACATTTACACTGAAAAAATAATTGCCGCCATCGATCCGCACAAAGACGTGGACGGTTTTCATCCCTACAATGTGGGTGGCCTTGTCTCCGGGAATCCTTTATTTATTCCCTGCACGCCAAGAGGAATCATGGAATTAATCGTTCGCACCGGTATCGATTTGAAAGGTAAAGAAGCCGTTGTGGTCGGACGCAGCAATATTGTCGGGAAGCCAATGGCCCTGTTACTTTTGGCCCAACATGCCACCGTTACTATTTGTCATTCAAGGACAAAAGATTTACCCTCTGTTACCCGCCGGGCTGATATTTTAATCGCCGCCATTGGCAAAGCTCAGATGATTAAAGCGGATATGGTTAAAGATGGTGCGATAGTCATTGATGTTGGTGTGAATCGTTTGGAAAACGGCAAGCTGGCAGGAGATGTCGATTTTAACGAGGTTGCTCCCAAAGCATCTTACATTACTCCTGTGCCGGGAGGTGTCGGCCCGATGACGATTGCCATGCTCATGAAAAACACGCTGGATGCGGCTCTGTTTAGTGCTGGAGTCGGCCTAAGGAAGGTATAACTATATCACTGCGTATAAATAATTTACGTTAATAATCCAATGAATATAGATATCATTGTAACGACATATAAGCGATACAACCTTTTGCGGGAGGCTTTGAAGAGTGTGGCAAATCAGAGTTATCCGCATTGGAAATGCTGGATTGCCGAAGACGGGGAGTCGAAAGAGACTTATGAAGTCGTAAAACCTTTTCTGAAGGATAAACGTTTTGTCTATCTGCCCGGAACCCATGCGGGCTTTCCCTCTATTCCCCGAAATCGTGGCATTCGACAGGGGACGGCTCCATATGTTGCGCCGCTGGATGATGATGATCTTTGGCTGCCTAAGAAGCTGGAACATCAGGTAGCTTTTTTGGAAAGTCATCCCGATTGTGTATTGCTGGGGTGCAACGCTTTTTTTTGGGAAGGGACGGGAGACTGGAATAATTCACCATTATATTTTAAAAAAAATAAGCTGGGGAAGATAGATTATAATAAATTATTGAGCCAAAACTGCATTGTCCATTCCTCGGCAATTTTTCGAAGGAAAGTTGCTGAGAGGGCCGGATTGTATAATGAAAACCTTTTCCCACCTATAGGTGAAGACTATGAATTATGGTTGCGTATCGGTGCCATTAAAACCGCCGAAGAAATTGAAACCAAGCCAAAGCAACATGCCGACGACTATGAATTGTGGTTGCGTGCCGGCGCCCTGGGTGAAGTCTGGAATTTGACTGAGCCGCTCGTAGTTTACCGGAAAACTCCCCTTGTATATTATTTGAACCTGAAACGCCGTGATAAATATAAGGCATTTGCCAACATTTATGAGTCTGTATTAAATGGTGTTGGGAATATACCAAGCCCACTTTCTTATCCGGAAAATGCTTATCTTGCTGTTGCCTGCCGGCACGAAAGAGACTTCTATCTTGCAGGACCCCGGTTTCTGGGACGACTTAGACATGAAATGCAATCAAAGATAAAACAGTTTTTTAACTTTAAAAAGACATAGAATCATGAATAAGTTCATCCATTCAAGCATTAACTTCTTACTGAAACGATTTGACCTCATCCTGCAAAAGAGTGAAGATGAATGGCAGAGAAACGCATTTGCAAAACTTTATGAATCACGCATTGCACATGTGGCGGGGTCCAGCGTTCATCCTGCGGAGGGTATCGTCTTTTCCAAGGACCGGGCTTTGCAGCTTCACGCGCTTTTGAGTTCATACTCGGAAAAAGTAGTTTCGCCAGTACCGCTTCATATTTTGTATCACACCTCAACACCGGCGCATCAGAGGGCGTATGAGGAAGTCATGAAAATATTTTCAGATAAATTTTCGTTTATAAAACAATCTTCGAATAATTCATTTCGAGATAATCTTATAACATTATTAGATTCCGTGCTGGCCCCAAAGGTTTTCTTCCTTGTGGATGATGTGATTTTTATCGACGATTTTGATATGAGAGACTTTGCAAAATTCGATACAGATAAAATAGTTCCCTCATTGCGAATGGGGTTAAACCTGGAAAGAAGCTATACTGTCCAGAAAGAACAACCATTACCGGAATTAATGTCCTGCGCTGACAGCGACGAGGACAAAATATTTTGGAAATGGGATCTAGGTGCAAATGACTGGTTTTATCCGTTGTCGGTTGATGGTCATTTTTTTTCCACACAAGAAATTATTGCCATGACCAAGTTAATCCATTTCTCCGCGCCCAACACGTACGAAGACCAGTTACAGAAGTTTCGCCGGTTTTTCTTATTTCGTATGGGGGTAGGTTATAATAAATCAAAAATTGTCAATATCCCATGTAATAAGGTTCAAAAAGAAAACAGAAATATCTGCGGGAACACTCACCAGGATTTTTTGTTAGAGCAATGGATGAATGGGTATCAGATGGATTACCGAAGCTTATATGGTTTTTCCAACACCAGTGCGCATCAGGAAATTCCCTTTGAATTTATTAAGCGCTGATAAATAGCGAATTAGTCAGACAGAGAGCGCATCCGGATAAAAATCAATTGTCAGAACGGCACGAATGGATTGAGTCACCGTGTTGCCACCTCGTCAAGCACTCTCATCATCTCTCGGTGATTTCTTTCGGCAGAATATTCCTGGCCGGTACGAAAAGCTTCTTCAGATATTCTTTGACGTTTTTCATTATCCATCAATAAATGCATCTTATCTGCGAGATCGGAAGGATCAGGCGGATGGGAAATTATATATCCGTTCTTCCCGTCAGCCATGATACCGGAGGCCCCGTTGAATATGGTTGTGATGGAGGGGATACCGCTTGCCATGGCCTCAATGACCACCAAGGAACACGCATCGTAGTAGGTGGGAAGCACAAAGACATCACTGTTTGCATAAAACTCGTCAATAGATTTAACCCGTCCCGCGAAGATGAAAGTATCCTGGAGACCAAAATGTTCTATAAGTTTTACAAGTGAACGATATGGCTGCCCGCCGGCAACAAGAACCTTAAAGTTGTCATTTCCGGTTCTCTTTAATTCTGCGGCAGCCTCAACGAGAGGCTCAACCCCCTTTTTTTTCAAATCATAGGAAACAAACAGAAAAACGACATCATTTTCACTGACACCCCATTGATTCCTTAACTGGCCTCTCATACGCTGCCGCAATGAGCTGTTGTACCGTTCAGTATCGACACCATTGTATATGATCTTTATTTCATCCGGGTTTGTGTGAAAAAACGATTCCATGTCTTTTTTAATCATATGAGCAATCGCGACAATTCTGGGCCTCGGATTGAGCCGAAAGGGCGCCGCTTCTATCCACGCTCTCGCCCATTGCTTAAGTGATAACAAAATGATGATACGCTTCGCAATGCGTCGTATTACATTATTTTCCGCATAAACCTTTCTGGCGGTCGAAAGCTGGTGAACTCCACCATGACTTTGATATACGTTCATGTAGATCGTATTACCAAAACCCATCACAACCTCATAATGCTGTTTTTCTGTCATTTTTTTGTGCTTCCAGGCAAATAACAACATTTTGATCCAGGATGGTAAAAACCTCGGTATATATATCTCATGGAAATGAGCTTCTTTGGGCTCACCATCCCACGCTTCGCCAAACAGATGTACTTCCCATCCATTCTCTATAAGAGTGGTTGCCAGAGAGACAGCGTATGACTCCGCTCCTCCGGCGTAACGGCTGAATTTCTCCAAAGCAAAAGCGATCTTTTTCATAGCGGAATTCCTTAATCTACTGTTTTCAGGGGAAATAGCTCTAACATATAAAGTTGAAAAAATCATGTTTAAATAGTTCCGCATATGTGGTATCAACTGCACCGGAAATGGATGTGAATTATGAAAAGATACTACAATTTGTTCAAGACTTTTAAAAACTGGCCGACATATCTTGCTTATAAATATGGGTTTACCGAGAAGGAGCCGCTGGTATTTGAGACGCGCAATGGCGTGATTGTGGAAGTTCCCCTCAGGCTTCTCCATACTTTTAAAGAAATTTTTATGGATGAATGTTACCTTGCCGGTCTGGAACGCCCCATTCCCCGCGGCGCGACTGTAGTTGATATTGGAGCCAATGCTGGTTATTTTACTCTGTTTGCCGTTTCACGCTTTGCCGATACCCGGGTATTTTCTTTTGAACCGGTGCCGGTAAATTATGCTCAATTGGAACGCCACCGCAAGCTGAACAGTTCCAGACGGATAAAATGTTTTTCGAACGCCGTCGCCGGACAAGCGGGAGAGATCAGTCTGTCCTTTGATTCCAGTGATTCTTTTACGACCAGCGCTACAATATTCAAGCAAGCTGACCAGCAGACAGCGTCTATAAAAGTTCCCTGTCTCACACTTTCGCAGGTATTTGATGAAAATAATATTAACAAATGCGATCTTCTGAAAATGGATTGTGAAGGAGCAGAATACGATATTCTATATAATTGCCCCCTGGATTATTTACAGCGCATAGATCAGATTGCAATGGAAGTTCATAACGGAGGGCAGAAAAACCAAAACATTGAATCTATGGATGCGTTTCTGCAAGGGCAGGGATTTTCAACGCGCCGTCGCCCAGTCGGAATGTTGTGGGCCTGGCATAAATAAAAATAAACAATTATTTCAAAAAGCATTTATGAAGAAGAGATTATTTCCTGCGTCTTTTCTTTCCGGGCAAGATTCCACAAAATAGTAATCATCGCTCACATTGCAATAAAGTTTGTTGTCCTAAATTGTTCATAAATTTCTTTATATGATTCAATTGGATAAAAATATCCCGAAGGAGTAATTCTTAAAATTTTCATGTTGATTTCACTAAAAAAATACCAAAAATCTTGGAAAAATGTTCGTGTATCTATATTACATCCACCAAATTCAAATGTGACGATGTCAATTGACTTTTTATCAAACATTTTTCTTGAGCCATCGAGTGCATCGAGTTCATGCCCTTCAATATCAAGCTTTAATAGATGAATATGATTTATCGCATTTTCTGAGCAGTAGTTATCAATAGTGTTGATTTCCACCTTTTCTGATTTGTTAAAATAGATACCAAAGTGATCTAACCTTCTTTTTGTAAGAGACGCCATCCTTGAACCTACGCTATCAAAGTACAATACCGTCTCACTTTTTTCTTTGCCTATACCAATATTGTTCAGTTTAATTCGTTTATCTTCTTTGTAAGACTTCGCAAGAATTTTGAATGTTTCGTGTCCAGGTTCAAAACAGTGAATTGAAAAATCATCTACTTTAATATTATCAATAATCATCTGAGGGTATTGACCCTTGTTTGAACCAACATCAAAAATGCAATATGGAGGTTTGAACCTTTGCTTAAGAAAATTACATATACTTTCTTCACCGGTGAATAAAAATCCGCCACCAGAACCACCAGACCCAATTCCCATCAGATCTTGCAAAGCCTGCGCATTTTTCTCCAATACACTTTGAATGAATCGGTTCCCTGATGCCCTGATCAAGGCTTTTTTCAATATTGACATTTGATTTCTTTTCCTTCTGCAATGGTTATATGGTCATGGATAAATATCAAATTTATTCTATATAATAATTGAATATGCATTGTAGGCGGAATGTGCAAGTTACAAAAAGATACTTAGAACATATTTAGTGTGATTTAACAGCATGTCCATTTTTATCTTTTTGACCAAGATTCCACAAAATCGTTATCATTGCCAGCATTGTGTAAAAAATTATTGCCATTGGTCCAAATGTAGTATCCGCAAACAATGCCGGAATCATATATGATATAAAACAGGCGAAAAGACATATTGTCCATGATCTGAAGTATTCGTCTTTCTTCAGGTTCAGAGTTTTCCATAGCATCCAGAGAGAAGTGATCAGTATATATAAAAATAAAGCAAGACCGACAATTCCAGTGCGCACGGCAATGTCAAGTATTGTATTATGGGGAGCAGCAATAATGGCTCCATTTTGTTGATATTCCGGCAGCAATTGTTTGTTCAGTTTTTCTAAATCAAGAACGTTTTTATTGCCATAAATTTGCATGCCGAATCCTATACCGGCAATTGGATAATCTTTAATTACTTCAATTGTAAGTTGGTTTATTTTAGCTCTGATATCTTTTGTAAAGCCTTCACTTTTTATCCTGTCACTTATGCCTGGCGTAAGAAAAATTAGCAGTGCGGCTAGAACAACAAAAATTAAATTCCTTTTATTAGCAAAGCATAAAATAATAAATGAAGCACCAAGACCAATTAATGATCCTCTGGACTGGGTAAGTAAAGTTGTTGCCATTGTTATTAGAAAACAGGCAACAAACAATATTTTATAGGTTACTTTTTTATATTTATGAAACAGATGTAGTGCTAAAATGGAGGCAAATGTTGTAGTAAAACCAATTAAGTCGGTCTGCATTGTTCCTCTGAAGGTAAGACCTAGTCTTGCGGAAAAGGGAAATCCTTCGATAAAGTAATATTGAATAATAGCCCCTATGGAAAAAATTGTTGCAGAAGCAATAACTAACCAGGAAATAATTTCCAGTTTTTTTTGAGAATTGTAATAATTGACCAATAAATAGAAAACAATTAGATATTCTAATAAATGACCGCGTAAATCGTGGAGGGTGTTTTTAAAATCAAGCGTAAAGACTAGGCCGAAGACTGACCAAAGAAAAAATAAAGCAATAGGTAAAGTCAGCGGTGAGCGTAAGGTAAACGCCGTTTTTCTAAAAACAAGAAGCAGGATTAAAGCAGCGACAGAAAGGTAAAAGCAAAATTCATTTACGGCGGAGAGAGGCAAGGGGTTTGCAAACAGGTAAATACCCGTAAAAAGAGGAATCGAAAAATTCAATATGCTGAAATTTTTTTCTGTTTGCCGGTTATTTACTTCTGAAATAATATTAGTAATAGATTTAAACATGCATATTTTCTCTAAACGATCTTGATGTTTTTAGTATTTTCTTGTTTTATATTTAAGATGGATTCAAGTATTTTTATGGTTTGCGCCATTTACATATTTATGCTTATGTTATAGTAGTTAAATAGTCAAATAAATTATAGATTACTACTTGAAGAAATGATAAACAAAACCGTTTTCTAAGGAGAAATATTTGGAAAAAGTTCCTCTTGCGGTAGCTATAATAACAAAGAATGAAGAAGAGAATCTTCGTCAGTGCCTGCAAAGTATTTCTTTTGCCGGCCAGATTGTCGTTATTGATTCCGGAAGTACCGATGCTACATTGAGTATTGCTGCGGAATTTGGCTGTGAAATTTACAGTGAAGCGTGGCGAGGTTTTGGCCCACAGAAACAATTAGCGATTGAAAAGTGCTGCCAGCCCTGGATATTAGTGCTTGATGCCGACGAGCGTATTCCTTTCGACACGGCGAATATTATAAAAAAAATTGTAACTGATTCTAATGTTAAGGAAGCGGGGTTCAGCTTTCCCCGCAAGAATTATTTTCAGGGGCGATGGATCAAACATGCCGGTTGGTGGCCGGATCGCATAATACGTCTATTTCGCAAAGAAGCAGGCAGGATGACTACGGCAATCGTCCACGAATCTGTGGAAGTTCAGGAGATAGTCGGGGCATTGGATGCGGCTATTGAGCATTATACGGAGAACCGGTTAAGTAAAATCATTCAAAAGATTGATAAATATTCAACTCTGGGAGCCGAAGCCGCTTTTCGGGAGGGAAAGAAATCTTCAACCGGCGGAGCTTTTATGCGCGCATTTTTCACTTTTATTCAGGACTATTTTTTCCGTTTGGGGATTCTTGACGGCATGCCCGGGCTGACACTGGCTGTTACGGATTCAGTTAATAAATTTTTTAAATACGCAAAATTAAGTGAACTTGAAAAAATAAACCGTGGCGGTGGAGCACCTCCGGTAGGAGCCGGAGGCTCCTCTCCAAAATACGACATCCCGCGGATTGCAGAACGCATTCAATCCTCGGCGGGACAAGAAGATGTTCTGCGGCGGGGTAAATGATCAATGAATGAGAGCTATAGTGAACATCCGGCTGATAGAATTAATATATCAGTAATTATTGTCAACTGGAATACAAAAAACCTCCTGAGAAACTGCCTGAATTCAGTATATCAAACTGTCCGCAATCTATTCTTTGAGGTTATCGTTGTTGATAACTCCTCCTCTGATAGTTCTATTGCTATGCTGGAGAGAGAATTTCCTTCTGTCATAAGAATAGTCAATAGAGAAAATAAAGGATTCGGCGCGGCTAGTAATCAGGCTTTGGCAATAATGAAAGGAAAATACGCCCTTTTATTGAATACGGATACAGTATTAATGCCCGAAGCGGTAAACAAATTATGGAATTTTTGTGAGGCAAATGACAAGGCCGCAATTGCTTGCGGACAACTGTTGAATGCCGATGGCACCAAACAAAACTCTATTGCCTCCTTTCCCGGTTTACTTACGCTTGCCGCCAACACTTCACTTCTGGAATATCTGTTTCCCGGCCGGTATCCTAGTAAAAGATACAAACACACATCCCCTATAGAAGTTGATTCGGCAATCGGCGCTTGCATGATGATCAGAAAAAAATCTTTGGATGAAACAGGCGCTTTTGACGAACGATACTTTTTCTTCTTTGAAGAAACTGATTTGGCTTACACAATGCGCCTTCAAGGCTGGAAAATTTATCATGTGCCGGATGCTCTTGTCTACCATTTACAGGGACAAAGTATTGGACACAATATAAGCTCACGAATTGAGTTTTACCGCTCACGATATCAATTTTTAAGAAAATGGCACGGCCCTCTTTATTGCTGTTTAGCCAACGGCATAATTTTTATGCGATTATTGGTTAACGGAGTTTTCAGCGCTATATTTGCCGCCTTGACTTTAGGTCTGAACAAAAAGTTGCGGGATAAATTGGCCATGTATTCTAAATTAATCTATTGGCATTTTCACAAAAAATCACGGGTATGAACCCCAAAGCAAGTTGCGGGGTGTTTAATATAGTCCCACTTAGCTTCGCACGTGGGATAATTCGTCCTACAAATTTCAGTCGCAGATGACCTTTAGGTTATGCGTTTCGCTTCTGAAACTTGGGACTCATTAACTTACAGATATTACTTCGCTGTTCTTGTAATATCTGAGTTTCATTAAATTGGAGTTTCACAATAATTGCCGGGGAAAAAGCAAGAGTACTAATCCATTGACAGCATGGCATGGTTTTAGTAATAATCAATAGTTTCTTCGATAGGTTACATTTCTTTGGTTGATGTG
>CAVQCU010000129.1:0-4194 GCA_963710995.1 uncultured delta proteobacterium | reverse complement strand
CCGCAGACGCCAAGCTGGGCGCGCTGATTGACCGCGCCGGCCCCTTCACGCTCAAGCTCGATCCATCGCAGTCCCCTTTGAGGCGCTGCTGGAGTCGATCCTCTACCAGCAGTTGAATGGCAAGGCCGCGGCGTCATCCACGCACGTGTGCGCGCCTATTTTGGCGGCGATCCAGCCCCGCAACTGCTGCTGACACGCCGGACGAAGTACTGCGCCAGGGCACGGAAGAAAGTCCCGGAGAGAATATTCTATTCCAAGGCCGCAGTTATAAAGTTTATCGCGGCATGGGTTCACTGGAAGCAATGAAAATGGGCAGTCGTGACCGCTATTATCAGGATGATATCGAAGGTCCGGCAAAAATCGTTCCGGAAGGAATTGAGGGCAGAGTTCCTTTCCGCGGTTCACTTTCCGCCAGCATTCTCCAACTCATTGGCGGACTCAAGGCCGGCATGGGTTATGTCGGCTGCAAAACAGTTCCGGAAATAATTGAAAAAGCCCGCTTCATCCGTATTACCCAGGCCGGACTGAGAGAAAGCCATGTCCATGATGTAATTATTACCAAAGAAGCGCCGAATTACTGGCTGGATTAGAATAACTTTTTTTATCTTCAATTAATTATATATTTTTATTATCTCTAATAAAGTGTGATTATGAAACACTCTGATTTCGTCCATCTCCATCTCCACACACAATACAGCCTTCTAGACGGGATGATTCGTCTGGAAGACCTTTTCAAAAAAGCCCGGGAATATAAAATGCCGGCAATAGCTATTACTGATCATGGCAACATGTTCGGAGCAATTGATTTTTACCAGCAGGCTTACAAACACGGCATCAAGCCTATAATTGGTTGTGAATTATATGTAGCGCCCCACAGTCGTACTGATAAAAGTTCTTCCTCTATCGGTGAGACAGCAAGACATTTAATTGTTCTGGTCAAAAACATGCAGGGCTATAAAAACCTGATGAAGCTTACAACAGCCGGCTATCTGGAAGGTTTTTACTATAGGCCGCGTGTAGATAAAGAACTATTGAAAGAATGCCATGAAGGACTAATTGCTTCCAGCGCCTGCTTACACGGTGAAATTGCCGGTTTAATTATGCAAGGCAATATGGAAGAAGCTAAAAAAGTCGCAGATTTTTATCAAGCGATTTTCGGCGAAGGTAATTTCTTTCTGGAGATAATGGAAAACGGTATTCCTGAACAAAAAATCGCTAACGCCGGCCTGATTGAAATCAGTAAAGAGTTATCCATTCCTCTTGTGGCCACCAATGACTGTCATTACCTGGAACGTGATCACGCTGAAGCACATGATGTGTTGCTCTGCATACAGACAGGCAAAACAATTAAAGACACAAACAGAATGCACTTAAGCACCGATCAATTTTATTTTCGTTCACCGGAAGAAATGCATCAGCTATTTTCCTTAACGCCGGAAGCCTTATCCAATACTGTGAGTATTGCCGAAAAATGCAACTTTTCTCTGGAATCGGGTAAATTTTACCTGCCTAATTTTGAAATCAAAGATCCTGAAGAATCTCTCAACGAATATCTGGAGAGGAAGGCGAGGGAAGGGCTGGAAAAGCTTTTTCCCGTTATTTTAAAGGATCAAAAAGAAAATGAATCTGAAATCAAAGAAAAGTATGAAAAACGCCTTAACCAGGAATTGGAAATAATCAAAGCTATGGGTTTCGCTGGTTATTTTCTAATTGTTTCTGATTTCGTCAAGCACGCCAAACATAATAATATTCCTGTGGGGCCGGGACGTGGTTCCGCGCCGGGAAGCCTTGTGGCCTACGCAATCAGAATCACCAACATTGATCCCATCCGTTATAATTTATTCTTTGAACGTTTTTTAAATCCCAGCCGTATCAGCATGCCAGATATTGATATTGATTTTTGTCAGGAGGGCAGGGATGAAATTATCAAATACGTGACTGAAAAATACGGTCAGGACAAAGTTTCTCAAATTATTACTTTCGGGAAAATGCAGGCCAAGGCGGTTATACGGGATGTCGGCCGTGCTCTGGATATTCCTTACAGCGAAGTCGACAAGATTGCCAAATTAATTCCTAACACCTTGAATATAACACTCAATGACGCGATCAAGATGGAGCCGCGACTGGCTCAGGAAGAAAAAAACAACCCCACTATAGCTAAGCTTTTGTCTTTGTCACGTATCCTGGAAGGACTTAACCGTCACGCCTCAACTCATGCTGCGGGAGTAGTAATATCCGATGTGCCTTTGGTAGAAAGAGTTCCTCTTTGTTCGCCCAAAGACGATATAGTTTCCCAATATTCAATGAATGACATCCAAACCGTTGGTTTAACTAAATTTGATTTTCTCGGTCTAAAAACTTTAACAGTCATCAAAAACGCTTTGAATTTTATAAAAGAATCAAAAGGAATTGAAATAGATATCGATAATTTGCCTCTTGATGATAAAAAAACATATAAGCTCTTGATGAAGGGTGAAACAGACGGAGTCTTTCAGCTGGAAAGTTCCGGCATGACAGATCTGGCAGTCAATATACAGCCAGATCATATTGAAGATATAATTGCCTTGATCGCTCTTTACCGGCCCGGTCCGATGAAAATGAAACCGGAATTTATTTCCCGCAAACAGGGGAAAACAAAGATATCCTATGAATTGCCTCAACTGGAAAAAATCCTAAAGGAAACCTACGGTGTAATTCTCTATCAGGAACAAGTTATGCAGATTGCCGGTGCTATCGGCGGATATACTATGGCCGAAGCCGACACATTGCGTAAGGTAATGGGCAAAAAAATGGTTGCGGCTATGGATAAGGAGAAACCCAAGTTTCTTGAAGGCGCGAAAAAACAAAAAATTAATGAAAACAAGGCCAGAACGATTTGGGAGCAGATGGAAACATTTGCTGAATATGGTTTTAACAAATCCCACAGCACCGCCTACGCGATAATTGCCTACCAGACGGCCTATCTCAAAGCGCATTATCCGGCGGAATTTATGGCCGCGCTGCTCACAAGTGAAAAAGACAACCGCGATAAAATAATTAAGTATATGAACGCCTGTAAAGAAATGGGCATAAATATTCTGCCGCCGGATTTAAATGAATCACAAAGAGACTTCAGCATATCCGGGGAAAATATTCGCTTTGGAATGGCAGCTATCAAAAATGTCGGTTTGGCGGCAATTGATTCGATAATATCAATGAGGCAAGATGGAAAATTCACTTCTCTTGTGGATTTTTTAGGCCGCGTTGATTTACGTAAGGTGAACAAAAGAGTGATCGAAAGCTTGATTAAATGCGGGGCATTTGATTCTTTAGGCTACAAGCGCAGCCAGCTCATGGAACATTATGAAAAAGCAATTGACGATTCTCAACGCAATCAAAAAGAAAAACTAAGTTCGCAGTCCAGTTTTTTTGAACAATTCGATTCCGGCAATTCATCCGGAGAAAATGGAGCCAAATCCTATCAAATACCGGACGACGTGCCCGAATGGGATCACAAAAAACTATTATCTATTGAAAGGGAAACTTTAGGTTTTTATATTACCGGCCATCCTTTATTGCGTTTTGCCGATCGTCTGAAACTTGTTACCAATGCCGATTCCAGCAATTTAAGTACCAAACGGGATAAAGACACCGTCGTCATTGCTGGCGTGGTCAGTAACATCACCGAAAAACCAACCAAAAGAAAAGATATAATGTGTTACATTACCCTGGAAGATTTACAGGGTTCAGTAAATATAATATTTTTCGCAGATACATATCAAAAATACTATGCTCTTTTGCATGAAGAAGAGCCGATAGTAATTAAAGGAACTATTGATATCGGCGGAGGAGATGAAACACTAAAGATAATAGCTCAGGAGACAACTTCTTTGAGTAAAGCTTTGGAAAATCCCTATAAGCAGGTTCGATTCATGGTTGATACCAATAAGGTTTCGACGGAAAACATTTCATCGCTGATTTCTTCGATAAAGAAATTCCACGGTAAATACGAAGGTTATGTGCATATTCTCAATGGGAAAAGCGAAACCATAATTTATCTGGGCGATGAATTCCGTCTGGACATTAATGATAAGTTAAAAAAAGAAGCGGATAATATATTAGGGGAGGGCGCCACAATCTATAGTTAATGCCATTTTCTTCTTCGGCTAACTTTGTTGGCTTCGGGCTCGACTTCCTCAACGTATTACTTAATAC
>CAVQCU010000128.1:0-17414 GCA_963710995.1 uncultured delta proteobacterium | reverse complement strand
GCCGAAAGGCGAAGGCGACAAGGTGAGCGGGACCGGGCTCGAACCTGGTGCCGCCAGGAAAGGCTTCCAGAAAAGCATGCCGGAAATCGAAAAACAGCGGTCCCTCAGTCCCGTCCGGGCCAAGTCTATCCCCGTGGCGGAATCCACGCCCATCGCTGAGCCGAAGGACCGAGACGTCGCGTCCTCCCACGCCGGCGAGGCAGAGGGGGACCCGGCGTCTGGGCGCGCCACCCTGGAAGGCATTGTTTCCGTGTTGGCATTGCAACATGGTTTTATACCGCCGACAATCAATTATCAGGAAAGCGATCCTGGGTGTGATCTGGATTATGTCACCGCAGGTTATAGAGCCGCGAATCTGCGTACGGTTCTTTCCAATTCCTTTGCCTTCGGAGGCAACAACACTACGGTAATTTTCGGCAAGTATTCCGAAAGAGGCGCGATACATGAATAAAGGACAGCAAACAGATAGCGCCAAGCGCGTAGTTGTAACCGGTATCGGCATTGTGACCCCTCTGGGAATCGGCAAGGAAGAGTTCGGCCAGAGGCTTTTTTCCGGCGAAACCGCCATTGCTGAAATTAAATCATTTGACACCGGTTCTTTCCCCTCACATCTGGGCGCGGAAGTTACCAATTTCAATCCGCGGGATTTTATTTCCGTGAAAAATATGCGGCGGATGGACAAAATAGCTCTGATGACGACGGCTTCATCCCGTCTGGCGCTGGAAGACGCAGGTATTCAGATTACACAAGAAAATCGTGACCGCGTCGGCATTATCTTGGGCACTGCTTTCGGCGCAACGGATGTAACCGTGCAGTTCGCTGGCACACTGATTACTCAAGGCCCCGCTTCCGTCAACCCGATATTAGTTCCCAACATCGTTATGAACGCTCCCGCGGGCCATACTTCCATCGAGCTGGGATTTCGCGGCGTCAACACAACTGTAACACATTTTGCAGTTTCCGCCGAAACCGCGATTGCTTATGCCGTAGCGGAAATCAGGCGCGGCACCGCTGATTTTATTCTTACCGGCGGGGTGAACATTTTATCCAAATTTTATTATGAATCTCTGACAAGGTTTCACGCTCTTTCTCCGCAAAATAGAGGGAAGGAAGTTTGCCGTCCCTTTGATAAAGACCGCAACGGAGCAATAGTAGGAGAAGGCTGTGGAATAATTTGTCTTGAGAGCATGGAATCAGCCATAGTCAGAGGGCGTAAGCCTTATTGCGAAATTAAAGGCATCGGTATGGGATCATCACCCACAACACCGACCGGCTGGCCGGAAAACACAGACGGTATAAAACGGACAGTCAGCCGGGCTCTGAAAAATGCGGGCAGTGCGACAACCGATATACAAGCTATCTGGGCGGCGGCTAATGGTAGCAGGATTCTCGATGCCATAGAGGCTGAAGCTTACGCCGAAATATTTGCCGGTTCAGAGAAAAAACCGTTAATTACTTCGCTCAAAGGCGCTGCAGGAGAGAGCTTCTCCGGCGGCGGCATCAGGGCTTGCGCTTTAGTCTTATCTATGGAAAAAAATATGTTGCCGCCTGTGGTGGGGTTTATAAATCCCTTACGACCGCTCGCTTTTGTTGCCGGAGAAAAAAAAGAAATCGAAATTAATAACGCGGCTCTCGCCGGGATTTCTTTTGGCGGGACCTATGTGTATTTGATCTTCGGCAAGTAATACCAATTCGCTTTCTTTGGCTAACTTTGTTGGCAGCGTCATCAGCTTCCTCAACGTATAACCTGAAGGTCACGCGTGTACAATACGCCTCGTCGCCTCCTCCTTGCCGCCGCGTTATCCTTTGAAATCGAAATGGTATAAGATTTTGTCGCAATCCCCAAAATGGGGAGTAGAATTTTTATTGGCGGAAACGATAAAATATTGTAAACAACGCAAAATATTTGGGAAGCCATTAATAAATGATTGGTTGAAAAAGAAGCATGAAATTTAAATTGATTTATCCGAAATGGGAAAAGTTAGACAGACAAACGCAGTTTATCCTGCCGCCGCATGGGCCGGTTGTTTTTGCAGCCGCTCTGCCTGATTATGTGGATGTGGAATTTATTGATGAAAACATACAGGAGATCGACTTCGATCAGGCGGCTGATTTTGTCGGCATTTCCGCAATGCTGACCGCTCAAATAAAACGCGGCTGGGAAATAGCCGATACCTTCCGTAAAAAAGGCATCAAGGTTATGTTCGGCGGTATCGCCACAATGTTGCACGCCGAAGAAACCCAGCAGCATGCCGATTGTGTTTTTCTGGGAGAAGCCGAGGGCCGGATGGAGCAGGTATTTACGGATTTTAAAAACGGTAAACTGCAAAGCGTTTATAACTATATGCAGGATTTCCCGGCCATTGAAAGTGTCGGGACAGCAAGGCGTTCTATTTTAAAACGCGAGAGGTATAATTACCGCGGCGTGCAGATGGTCGATCTGGTGCATGCGTCGCGCGGCTGCCGGTTCAATTGTTATCCTTGCTGTGTTAATTTTCTGGGCGGCAGAAGTTTCCGTCCCCGCCCTTTTGATAAAGTAGTTGAAGAAATGGCCGACATTGACAATAACAGGCTTTTCATAGTCGATAATTCGCTGGCGCAGGATAAAAAATGGGAAATGGAATTGTTCAAAGAAATGATTCCCCTGAAAAAAAAGTGGTGCTGTCATCCCATTGAAGATGACGATAAAGTGCTGGATCTGGCCGCTCAGGCCGGCGCGTGGTTTGTGTATCAAGCAATTTTCGATTCGTCTGATTTCATCCGTGACCGCATTAAACGCTATCACGATTATGGCCTTGCCGTGGAAGGCAGCATTCTGCTGGGGCTCGATTATCACACTGAAGATTACATAAAAAAGTTGGTTGATTTTCTGCTGGAGGTTGATCTGGATATGGCGGAATTTACTGTGCTCACTCCTTTCCCGCATACTCGGACTTTTGACGATTTGCATAATGAGAAAAGAATATTCTCTTATGATTGGAAAAATTACACTTGCGGAAAAGTTGTTTTTCAGCCCAAACTATTGACTCCGGAAGAATTGCAGTCGCTTTATTATTACGCCTGGGATAAATTTTATGAGGAAGAGCCGCAAAATTATAAAATGTTCAAGATGCTGAAAAAAGTGATGGATAAGGAGAAGCTCGATGGCACATACAAGCCGCGCGTGCGCCAGTGAGTAAAGCAGGAAAGGGGATATAATGAATAAAAACAGCAACAAGACCGCCGTGATCATCGACGGCAGCAATGTCAGTTTTGATGATATTATCGCCGTAGCGCGATACGGCGTTCCCGTGCAAATAAGTAAAGCCGGAAAATTCATAAAGATGATGGAAAAAACACAGAATATGCTCATGGAGTCCATGCGCAAGGGAGTTCCAGTTTATGGTGTGACAACCGGTTACGGCAAATCATGCGGCAAACGCATGCCTCTGGATATTGCCCTGAAAAATGGCGTAAACATTTTCCGTTTTCACAGCTGCGGCACGGGAGATCCCATTGGCATTGAAGAAACAAGAGCGGCTATGTTGTGCCGGATTATTTGTCTGGCCCGCGGTTATTCCGGTGTGTCTGTCGCTTTGCTTCAGCACTTGGCCGATTTCTTAAATCATGGCATAATGCCGATAGTTCCCTGCGAAGGTTCGGTGGGCGCGTCCGGCGATTTGACACCGATGTCTTATATCGGAGCCTGTCTGATGGGCGAGCGTGAAGTGTTTTATAGGGGCGAAATAATGCCCGCGGCAAAGGCCTTAAAGAAGGTGGGGCTTAAGCCTTACCGGTATTTACCAAAAGAGCCGCTGGCGATGGTTAACGGCACAAGCACGATGACAGGAATAGCCGCACTGGCTGTCGAGAGAGCCTGGCGAATATTATCCGCCGCTGTTTACGCTACGGCGCTTTCCGTTCACGCCCTGAAGGGGAACGCTCAGCATTATCATCCGGTAATCGCCCAAGCAAAACCATTCCCCGGTCAGGCGTTTGTTGCCGCCCAGATTTTTCTTCTTTTACTGACCAAGATAGCGGCGCGTCAATTGGAAGACGATGCTCTGGAGACGCTGCAAGATCCTTACTCGCTGCGCTGCGCTCCGCAGGTGGTAGGTGTTTTATATGACGGCCTGAGCTGGATAAAGAAATGGGTGGAGATTGAAGCCAATAGTTCCAACGATAATCCAATTTTCGATCCCGCGACAGGCGAAGTTCTTATGGGTGGTAATTTTTACGGCGGGCATATCGCTTTTGCCATGGATGGACTGAAAGCCGCGTTGGCTTCCGTTGCCGATATGTGCGATCGCCAGATAATGCTTCTGGTTAATCCGAATTTAAGCAGGGGACTGCCGGGTGATCTGGTAAGAACATCGGATAAGAAAATGGGCTTGTATCATGGTTTTAAAGCCATGTCGATTTCCGCCTCCGCTTTAACGGCGGAGGCACTGAAAGCAACCATACCGGCCGCTTCATTTTCACGCTCCACTGAATCTCATAATCAGGACAAGGTCAGCATGGGAACGATTGCGGCGCGGGACGCTGAACGGATTTGCACGCTGACGGAACGCGTTGTGTCCATTCATCTTCTGGCGGCGGCTCAGGCCTGCGACATAAGAAACAATATCGGCGTGAGGCCGCTTCTAGCCAGGCTTATGAAAAACATCAGAGCTGTCAGCGCGCCGGTGGTGGAAGATCGGGCAATGGATAAAGACATTGAAAATATGTGCACGGCAATTAAATACTCTGATTTTTTTGGAATTAAATAATGAAGGAAAAACAAAAAAGTTTTGAAGTGAAAATACGGGTGCCGTTTTTTGACCTCGACCCCATGCAAATAGTCTGGCACGCCAACTATTTGAACTATTTTGAAATCGCGCGGGCGGCGCTTTTCGAAAATAACAGCATCGATCTTTATTCTTTTTACGAAAAGGACCAGTTAATCTTTCCCATTATAAAAACTTCGACCAAGCATATCCTTCCTTTGCGTCACCGTGATGAAATTATCTGCAAGGCGACACTTGTTGACGCGTACATAAAACTGGTCGTTGATTTTGAAATCCGAAAAGCGGCGGATGGCAAAGTCTGCGCCCGTGGCCGCACGGAGCAGGTGACAGTGAAAGTTCCGGAAATGGAAACTATATTCAGCCTTCCTGAAGAAATTCGCCGCGCTTTTGGTTTCTGAAATGGAAGAAATTTTACAAAAATCTTTTATCGCCGGTCTGGAACGTCTTGCCGCCTGGGCAGGCCTGCTCGATTCCATCAATGTGTTTCCAGTTGCCGATGGAGACACCGGAAGAAATCTTTCCATCAGTCTCATTCCATTGCGCGAAATTAATCAGCCCAAAGAAAAAATTATTCATCAGCTTCTTTTATCGGCGCGCGGTAATTCCGGCAATATCGCCTCGCAATTTTTTTCCGCTTTTTGCGCCGCGGAAAGTGTCGCTGAACTGGCCGAACGCGCCAGAGAAGGAACTACAAAAGCATGGCAGGCGGTGAGCAATCCTAGGGCGGGAACAATGCTGAGCGTCTTTGACGCTCTTGTTGGTGTTCTGACGCAGGAAATAAATCCTGATAAACAAACTGTAGATACGATCATCGGCCGCCTGGAAAAAGCCGTCCATGAAACTTATGAACAACTGCCCCGTCTGAAAGAGGCCGGCGTTGTTGACGCGGGCTCTCTGGGCATGTATATTTTTTTCGAAGGATTCTTTTACGCGCTCGCCGGCATTCCTGATGATTGCCGTCCGGTCACGAAAACATTTAAAAATCGATTACAGATATTGCCGTCATTTAAAGAAAACACGGGATCAGGCTATTGCGTTGATTTTGTCATCAAAGCTCCTTATTATTCCCCGGATGAATTAAAGATAATCACCAGTACGCAGGAAGAGGTTATTATCATTCCCGAAGGTGATTTTTACAAAATCCATCTGCATACTCAAGACAAGGAAGATGTCCGGTCTCAAATAAGGGATTTAGGCAATGTGGTTAACTGGGCAGATGACAACCTGGCCTCTCAAATCGAAGAATTCAAACATTTAAACACCGGACCATTGCACATTATGACCGATGCCGCCGGTTCTTTGACAAATCAGGACGCGAAAAAATATGGTTTCACGCTTCTGAACAGCTATCTGACCATCGGCGAAAAATGCCTGCCGGAAACTTATTTTCATCCCGAAGAACTCTACAGCGCGATGAACAAAGGAGTGAAGGTATCCACATCCCAGGCTTCCGTTTATGAAAGGCATCAGTTTTACGAAAGCGTTCTAGAGCGATTTGAAAAAGTTTTGTATCTGTGCGTGGGCTCCGTATTTACCGGCAATTATCAGGGAGCGATTCAGTGGAAAAAAGAGCACGACAAGCAAGACAAGCTTTTTATAATTGACACCGGAGCGGCATCGGGCAGATTAGGAACAATCGCGCTGGCGACCTCTCGTTTTATGGCCGAAACAAATGATATGAAAAATATTATTGCTTTTGTCAGGAGGGCGGTGCGAACCTGTGAGGAATATGTGTTTCTCGATAAACTGCAATACTTAGCCGCTGGCGGCCGCCTTTCCAAAACCAGCGCTTTTTTTGGCGAAATGCTGAACATGAAACCGGTAATATCTCCCCAGCCCGAAGGAGCAAAGAAAATCGGCATGGTCAGGAATCAGGAAGATCAGGTGAAGATGGCAATGGCAAAACTTGCTGCTTCGCTCAAAAATGATTCCCACGCGCTCATCATGCTGGAATATTCCGACAACAAAAATTGGGTGAACGGCACGGTTAAGAAGATGGTTGCGGAACGATATCCGCAAGCAGAGATTATCCTACCACCGTTGTCACTGACTTCCGGTGCGCACATGGGGCCGGGGACGTGGGGGATAGCTTTCCTGCCGGAGTAACGACTTCGTAAAGAGGCCATCTGCTGTGTTGCGCTTCATCCCTCATCATTGCGGCGTATGTCAAAAATACGCCTCATTCCCCGCGACCCGCGCGCCTTGCACCTGACGCTCTTTACGAAGCAGTTGAAGCAACAACATGGTTTAACAATTTTACTTTTTGTGCTATTTGTAAATTCTTAGGAAGATACGAAAACGTTTTATACAGAAGGTAACAGTCTGTTTTTTCCGATTTATACAGACTGTATAATCATTATTCGACATGAGAACCATGAACGATAATCTTGTCCGTTTACTTGATGCGTGGCCATGTTGTACCCTTGCCACTGTTCGAATTTCTGACTTACCGGAACGGGAGCGGTCTTTCTTCGCTGACTTCATGCCAGCAGCGCGTACATCAATCACTTTGGGGCATCACGTCACTACGGAAGAGGAATGGACTTGGTATGCCACAGCGGCAGGCGGAGAACACTGTGCGGCGGATGATCACGCAAGGGGATTGTGCGAGATGATCAAAGCGGAGTTGATCCAATCAGGGCATGAAACCAAGATAGTGAACTACCCAGGTGAGAGCGGTCTGCAATTCCGCTATGTGGCACAGGATGCAGGCCTCGGGGCTATAGGCATCAATGCCTTTTTGTTTCATCCTACGTGAGGGCCATGGATTCATCTTCGTGTAGTTGCAACGACGGCAAAACTTGACATTTACCCGAAGATGTCTGGTGATCAGTTCTGTAATCAGTGCACGCTTTGTCTGACTGAATGCCCTGCAGGTGCGATATCGGACGGAGCGTTCTCAGGACTGCAATGTCGTTCTTATCGCGAAGCCCAAGGCGAGTATGAACCGTACGGACCACGGGGAGAGTTAAGATGGTGTACACGATGCGTCCGGGTCTGTCCGCTGGGGCAGCAACCGCAGGAACGGGATAGGCAAGGAGAGACTGTCGAACCTTAGCACTCAGGCGGACGGCCTACGGCCGCTGCTGATGCCAGTCGTTAGGTCAAAAAAATGAAGATAATAGTCCAGTGGATGCGGCTGAGAAAGCGATATTCGTAAAATAGATTAATATGACTATCAAAAACAAAAATAATCGTTTTGCTTTTGTCATTCCCGTGTACAATCACGCCGCAACTGTGGCGCAGGTTGTCAGAGAAGCGCAGGCCTTGCGCTTTCCCGTCTTTGTTGTTGACGACGGTTCAACCGACAACACTTACGATCAGATTAAAGAAATAGCAGGCATTCAAATCCTGCGGCATGCTGAGAATCAGGGCAAGGGCGCGGCAATCCTGACCGGCTTTGCCGCGGCGGCGGCTGTGGCCGATTGGGTAATCACTATTGATGCCGACGGACAGCACTATCCCCAAGACGCGCGAAAACTTATCAAAGCTATTCCTAATAAAACCAAGCCGATTATAGTGGGGGCCAGAGCTGACATGACAGGCGTTCATGTTCCCTGGACAAGCAGATTCGGCCGGAAATTTTCCAATTTCTGGGTAAGGACTTCCGGCGGCCCCGCTATTTTGGATTCTCAAAGCGGTATGCGCATCTATCCCCTGCCCGAGGCGCTACACTTAGAAACAAAAGCGCGGCGTTTCCAATTTGAAGTGGAAATTTTAGTGCAGGCTAAAAGAAAAGGCTTTCAGGTCATTGAAACTCCCGTGCGTGTCAATTATAATCCCAACGGAGCAAGAATTTCTCACTTTCGCCCCTTTGTCGATTTTCTGCGCAACTCCTCAACCTTCACCCGATTGATTTTCACCAGAATATTTCCATCAAAATAAAGAATGTCATTCCCGCGAAGGCGGGAATCCAGGAAACAAAAGAATTGGATACGGACAGAGTTTAACTCCTTGTATGTTGGGCCAGTATGATTATTGAAAAAAAAAACAGGGGAGTTAAAACTGCCATATTGGAATTGATCCATGATCCATAAAAAATAAAACTGGATTCCCGCCTTCGCGGGAATGACAAATGTAATATAGATTGCCACGACCGGCAAAATATGGTTTATAAAATCCGTCCCGAAAATTTTTAAACAGACGAATTAGTACATTCTTATGCCTCTACAAAAATATCAAATTAGATGGTCTATTGTTTTTATCGTTACCCTGATTGTAGCGGCGCTTTTTTTCTGGGAATCCAAAAACCTGAAAATCGAAACGGATATTCTGGAATCAATGCCGCATAATGATCCGGTGCTGGCCGACGCGCGCCAGATCATCAGACATCTTCCTGTTCAGGGCAGGTTATTTATTGACTTGGAACAGGCATCTTCGGATCGCGACAAACTGGTCCATGCGGCATCTATCATTACAGACAAATTAAGCAAAAGCGGTCTTTTTGCCAAAGTCGGCATCGGCGATGAAGCAAAAAACTTTCCCGAACTTATAGCGCATGTAACGGATAATTTGCCCCTTCTTTTTAGCGCGGAACAGTTAGAAAAAGAAATTAAACCGCTTTTGGACTCTGAAAAAATTAAAGAGGCTCTTGCCCAAAACCGGCAGGCACTAGAGCAGCTCGAAGGAATCGGCCGCAGTGAAATGATCGCTAAAGACCCGCTGGGATTTTCTGGCATAATCCTGCGGCAGTTATCCGGTTTACTTCCCTCCAACAAAGCACAATTTTATCAGGGCCAACTTATTTCCGAAGATGGAAAACGCGCGCTCATTATCGCCAAAATTGCCGGATCGGGTACGGATACATCAACTGCCGCTAAAATTGAAAAGCTAATTGATGATTGCTGGCGGGAATTAGCGGCAAATCAGGATTTAAAAGGTCAATATATTCTGACATCCGTCGGCGTTTATCGCGCGGCTCTGGATAATGAAACCATCGCCAAGCGGGATACCCGGCTGGCCATAATTTTAACGACGCTGGGCATCGCTTTGCTGCTTCTTTTTGCTTTTCCCCGTCCGCTTATCGGCCTACTGGCGCTCCTGCCTTCGACGGTGGGAGCGATTGCCGCTTTGTTTGTTTGTTCTTTTTTCTTTAAATCCATGTCGGTGCTGGCGGTGGGTTTTGGCGGCGCAATAATGGGTTTTACGGTTGATCTGGGAATTACCTATCTGCTTTTTTTGGATCAGAAGAAAAAAACATATGGCCGGCAGGTGGCACGGGAGGTCTGGTTAGCCGAGCTTCTGGCGGTACTCACGACTGTTGGTTCTTTTCTTCTTTTGCTGATCAGTGATTTTAAAATTCTCGCGGAAATTGGCGTCTTCTCCGCTTTGGGAGTCACTTTTGCGTTTCTTTTTGTCCTTATTATTTTCCCGAAAATATTTCCATCCATGCCGCCGGCAAACAGTCAAAGCAATCCCTTGCTGATCAATGCCCTTAAAAAGATTGCCGCTCCGGCCAAATGGAAATTACTAGTGATGGTTGCTTTCGGGGTGGTGATGCTGTTTTTCGCGCATCCGGAATTTGACGCCAATATTAATGCCATGAATTCTGTGAGCAAAGACATGATAAACGCCGATAAGAAATTACAAAGATGGGGCGATCTTTCCGGCAAATGCTATGTTTTTCTGCAGGCGTCAAGCATTGCGCAACTGCAACAAAAGAACGACCAGTTGATGCCGGTATTGGCAGCCGATATTCAGAAGGAAAAACTATCCTCCGTTGTTCTTCCATCTTTGTTGTTTCCGTCACCGGCAATGAGCCAAAAAAATATGGAAGCCTGGCAAAGCTTTTGGAGCAGGGAACGTCTGGTCAAACTAAAGCAGGATGTGGCTGCGGCTGCCGGGGAAAATGGTTTTGCGCCTTCCGCCTTCGAGCCCTTTTGGAAAACAATCAATAATAAAAATTTACATTCCAAAGAAATACCGGAAAAATATTTTGAATTTTTTGGAATTACCAAAGGCCCGGCGGGGTACACGCAGTTGAGCCTGATCACGACCGGTAAAAATTACGATGCCGAAGATTTAACTTCCCGCCTTACCAATCAGAGACTCGCTAAAATATTTGATGTCGGTTTATTCAACAATAGACTGGAAAACTTTTTGAAAAGCATTTTCATCCAGATTGCGTTGATTACAGGGATAGGTATTGTGATCATTGTCTTTGTGTTTTATCTCGACTGGCTCCTGTCACTGGCAGTGCTAGCTCCAATCACTTTCGCTTTAGTAGCCACGCTGGGAACACTCAAGATTATCGGCCATCCGCTGGATATACCCAGCATTATGCTCTGGATTGTCATTATGGGCATGGGGATTAATTATTCTATTTATTATACCTGTTTCTACCAACGCTACCGTGATGAAAACCATCCCGCTATGGACATTGTCAGGCTGGCAATGTTTCTGGCATCCTTTACCACGCTCATTGGTTTCGGCGTACTGGCGATTGCCAAACACAATCTTTTGCGCAGTATCGGCATCACTTCTCTTTTAGGCATAGGCTACTCCATCATGGGAGCCTATCTTATTTTACCGGCGCTGGTGAAGAAAATATATGCGCCGTTTAATTTTCCTTCTGGGCCGTTGGAGGCAGGTTCGAGGCAACATCTGAAGCGCACGCTGTTGCGCTACCGCCATCTGGAAGCATATCCGCGCGTTTTTGCCCGCTTGAAAATGACAATTGATCCGATGTTTAAAGAATTGGATAAATATGTTCAAAATCCCCGCAGGATTATTGATATCGGCTGCGGCTATGGAATTCCCGCAACGTGGCTTCTGGAAATTTATCCGCAAGCTGAAGTTTACGGCCTGGAACCAGATGAAATACGCGTGCTCATTGCTTCTTATGTCATCGGAAGTCGCGGCTCCGTTGTAGCCGGACGAGCTCCCGATTTGCCCGAAGTTGAAGGCGTTGTTGATTACGTGCTCATGCTGGACATGCTGCATTTAATTTCCGATAAAGAAGTACAAATCGCTTTTCAGCGGATTTTCTCGAAACTCTCGTTGGAAGGAATATTGCTCGTCAGAGCGACAATTCCTTCGGATAAAAGAAATCCATGGAAGCGCTGGATAGAAACAACCAGATTAAAAATTACCCACGCGCCAAACAGATTCCGCGGTGAAAAAGAAATTGTTGATTTCATGACAAAGACGGGCTTTGCCGTCAGCGTTTCCGCTTCCGACACCAAAGGAATTGAGGAAAAGTGGTTCGTGGGGAGAAAGAAGTAATATCTATTCCTCTGTCAATCCTGTCGTGGATGACCTTTAGGTTACGCAGTCGGGAATCCAGGAAAAATAATACTGGATTACCCGGTCAAGCCGGGTAATGACAAAAGCAATAGAAAGATCGCCACGGCGTCCAAGGGACGCCTCGCGATGACAAGATGTGAATTTATGAAAAAATTTTCTTATCGCGTGGCAACTTATTTTTCGCAACATTTAGGTGTGTGGTTTTTCCGCACGTTTTCCTGGTTTATCGCCTCCGGTTATTTTTTTCTTTTTCCTGTGCGGATAGCCCACGGCGTTAAATTTTATCGCGCCCTTTTTCCGAAACAAGGGTTGCCCTATCATTTGCTTTGCGTCTGGAGGCAATATCATAATTTTACCGGTGTCTTTTTAAACCACTTTCTTTTACAAAAAAACGAGGTGGTGGATTTTGCAAGTGTTGGCTGGGAGCATCTGGAAGAAGCTGTGAAAAAAAAGACAGGCGCGATTATTGTTATGTCGCATGTCGGCAATTGGGAATTGGCCGCGCAATTGATGAACCACAAATGGCTTCCCGTTATGCTTTATCTGGGCGAGAAACATAAAGAACAAATTGAGCGGATGCAAAAAGAAACTCTGGCCCAAAGCGGGATTAAAATAGTTACGACATCAGAGAAGGAAAGTTCGCCCTTTGCCCTTTTGGAAGGAATTAATTTCTTACGCGAAGGCGGTATTGTGTCCATGACGGGCGACCGTCTCTGGGGTAAGCAGAGTTTTGTCACCGTGAATTTTCTCGGTCATGAAGTGCGTCTGCCGGATACACCGCATTTGTTTGCCCTGATGACGGGCGCGCCATTGATGACTTTTTGTGTGTATCAAGATGATGCCGGAAAATACCATATCAAAGTTTCCGCAGGACGGAAGGTTGTTGCCGCCTCGCGCGCTGATCGAAAAAAGGCGGTGCTGGAATCGGCACAGGCCTATGCCGCTGATCTCGCAGAGTTTGCCCGCGAGCATCCCTTTGAGTGGTATCACTTTGAGCCGTTTTTAGGCAAAAAAATAAATGCTATCGATTCACACCGATAAAACAAAAAAGACTTTTCGCATTATTAAATTTAGTATAAGAAATATGTTACAAAAATAATCACCACATTTGGCAGGAGTTGTCCATGAAGGTAAACGAAGTTCCGCAGCATAACTTACCCGAATATTACGAACGGATGCTGAAAGCAAATTACGCTCTCAATGATGAGGGAAATATGTACTTGTGCCCAGCAAGGGCTGGGACGTAGATGAGCTTGTAAACCGTCTGGCTTTTGATGAATTTAAAGTCAAATTGGAAGAGACCAGAAAAGCGGTTCTCTCCGGAAAGAAAAGCCCGCTTGCTTATTATATGGAGTTACGAATGATGATACCTGATCTTCTGGGAAAATCAGCGGAAAAATCTTTTATACATTGAAAGAAGCGAAAACGTTAATTGAGAAAGGGCGCATGGAATACAACACATTCAGGCCACATAGTTCCTTGAATTATCGTTCTCCAGCGCCAGAGGCATACCTGAATTGAGAAATAAAAAATGGCAGAATTCTAACTTAACATGTGGTACAAGTATTTGGGGCAGGTCACTGCGGAGGTCTGGCCTGTCTGCAAAAAGTATCGCTCGATTATTTAAAAGGAAAAAAAACAGGGATATTTCTCGCAACGGGATTGGGAAACATTGACGAAATAATGCCTGTTCATTACTCAGGTGTTCAAGCATGGCGGCGGATTTCCCAGCCCCAACCAGTTCGCCAATTCGGTAAGCAATGCCGCCGCGTTTGTTCTGGCGCGGATTTGCGAAGTCACGGGAACTGTCCTGACCATATCTCAGGAAGAATTATCATTTGAGTCGGCTTTGTGGCTTGCGCAAAGCTATCTGGAGAGCGGGGAAATAAAATTGGCACTCGTCGTCGGTCTGTGATATTTTTACGCCCACTGTTGAGGAATACCACGAACGCATGAATTTAACGCCGGATAACTCCCGTGCGATGCTGATGGGCGAAGGCAGTTCCTGGCTCTTGCTGGGCAACTCAGAAGGAGAAAAAATAGGTGATATTCTGGCTGTTGATTTCAGCGACAAATTAATAACGCCGCAAGAATTTTCCGCGAGCGAAAAGCTTATTGCCGCCTCGTTTTCCAAAGATAACGCCGGACAGAAGAAAAACCGTTTTCTACTGCCGGGTTTCCGCGTGAATAAAATAGATCCTGATTTCTGGAAACTCAAAGGTTGGGAGGTTGACGATTATTTGCCTTATTGTGGTATTCATTCTACAGCAGCCGTTTTCGGGATAGCACGCGCCCTGCAGCAAAAACAATCATCTCTTTTTGTGCATTATAACTGTCATGCTTCGGGCAAGCAGTCGTTTGTGGTCGCGGCGACAAAATAGATATAATTATCTGTCATTCCGTGTCCTCCGCTGGCGGAGGTGTCACGCAGTGACGAAGGTAGATATTGTAAGGACGGCTCACCGAGCAATCCGAAGCTACTTCTACCCCCTTAATCCCCCGCCAGCAGGGGACACGCACAGGGGAAAAGAGTATTAAAATAATGATCTCCTCTCAACAAAAAAAATGCATCGTTCTTGTTCATCCGCGGGGATTCAATTGGTTCCCCGGAAAGCGCGATATTACCGATATTGCCAATCGGATGGTGCCGCAGGGACTTCTCTCCATCGCCGCTTATCTAATCGAGCAAGGCCATAATGTTTTCGTTTACGATTGCCTCGGTCCCGATGTTCCGTTTGACCTGCAAAAACAGGCGCAGGCAATCTTAACCTATCAGCCGCAGATCATCGGCTTTTCGGCAACAACATCATCGTTTCCCGATGCCGTCGACCTCGCGCAAAAAATCAAAGAGCAATCTCCTGATACTATAACAGTATGCGGAGGAGTCCATGTTTCCGCGCTGGAGGCAAAGCTCCTGCAGGATTATCCGGCGTTTGATTTTCTTGTTACCGGCGAGGGTGAAGTAACCATGTCTGAGCTTGCTGCCGGATTTGACCTCTCGGAAATTAAAGGATTGATCTGGCGCCGGAGATCAGAAGTAATCACCAATGAGCCGCGTCCAAAAATATCCGATTTAGACACTTTGCCCTTCCCCGCCTACGAAAAGCTTAAAGGTTTTCCCGGCGATTATCATTTACCATTATTTAGCTATGTCAAGATACCCGGGGCGACGATGATCACCTCGCGGGGCTGTGTTTATCAATGCTCCTACTGTGACCGTTCCGTTTTTAAAAAAGGATTCCGCTTCAATTCCGCCGCTTATATTTACGAACATATGAAATATTTACAGGAAAAATTCGGCGTGCGTCATGTCAACATTTACGATGATTTGTTTACAATGAACCGTCCGCGGATTGTTGAACTTTGCGAAAAACTCAGTCGTTATCCTCTGGGAATAAATTTCAACTGCGCTGTGCGCGTGGGCTACACGGATGATGATTTGTTAAAGATGCTTAAAGACGCCGGATGTCTCATGGTTTCATTAGGCATTGAATCCGCCGATCCGCAAATACTCGCGCGGCACAAATCCGGCGTATTGCTAGATGAGGTGAGCGATACCGTATTTCGTATTCAGAAAGCGGGCTTGCGCGCCAAAGGGCTATTCATGATGGGTTTGCCCGGCGAAACTGAAAAATCAATCAAGCGCACATCCGACTTTATCATAAAGCTTGGGCTGGACGATATGAACATGGCCAAATTTACGCCCTTTCCCGGAGCGCCGCTTTGGGACACAATAAAAGATAAGGGAACTTTTAATGAAGACTGGCGTCTGATGAATTGCCTGAATTTTGTTTTTGTGCCCAAGGGAATCGCTTCCAAGGAAAGACTCGACCAACTCTACAACGAACACGTAAAGCGTTTTTATTCCGACAAAGGATGGCGCGAAAAATTCCGTAAACGTATCTGGCAACATCGCAAAAGCCTCATATATTTATTGCGCCATCTGCCATCGTTCTGGTCAGCAAAAAACCAGTTTGAGCCGGAAAAATAAAGAAGGGTTAAGTGGAAAGGGTCATGGGTCAAAATGCCAGATATCTCTTGTGATTGACAGGTTTATGAAAGAATGTTAAATCGCGGCAACTCTTATAAAAAATGGTTGCCCCTGTAGCTCAGAAGGATAGAGCAACGGATTCCTAATCCGTGTGCCGCGCGTTCGACTCGCGCCAGGGGCACCAAGGAAATCAAGTAATTAGCAATAAATAACCAAAACTCTTTTTTAAATTTCTACCCTATATCTACCCTTTTTGATTTTCCACCCTCAATAACGGCCCATTATTGAGAATGTTAGAAGATTAAATATTGTGTATGGATATGACCAGTGGTAGGGGGTAGATGTCCAGTTTCGGTATGGAACCAGATTCACTTCGACCAATAGCGCGGTTCACACGGTGGGTAAAAATATATTTGTCAGCGTCACACACATAAGGATAAAAATGTAAATTATCCGAAACAATGTTTTACTTTACAACACTATCAATTTAAGCTCGGATAGGCTATTTGTTACACCTTGTGTTGACCTGCCCCAAATCCTTGTACCACATGTTAAGTTAGAATTCAGGCATTTTTTATTTCTCAATTCAGGTACGCCTCTGGCGCTGGAGGACGGTAATTCAAAGAACTGTGTGGTCTGAACGTATTGTATTCCATGCGCCATTTTTCAATTAACGTTTTCGCTTCTTTCAAAGTATAGAATATTTCTCCGTTTAGTAATTCATCTCTGAGCTTGCCGTTGAAACTTTCAATATAGCCGTTTTCCCAAGGACTGCCCGGTTCAATATAAAGGGTCTGAACACCAATGTTTGACAATCATCGACGAACCATCTTTGCCGTAAATTCCGACCCGTTATCCGAGCGAATATACTCCGGCGCTCCATGACGAATGAACATTTCTGTCAGACAATCCAGGACATCATCAGATTTTAAATTCCTTTCCGTAACAATAGCCAAACATTCACGACTGTATTCATCAATAACTGTGAGCATCTTGATTGGTCGACTGTCATGGGTACGATCGGCAACAAAATCATAAGACCAAACATGGTTACGATGCGTCGGCCGAAGACGAACACAAGAACCATCATTCAGCCACAAACGACCACGTTTCGCTTTATTAACATGTCGACTAGCATTAAGCGATTCCATAAGAGTCACATATGATGGCTTGTAAATTGGAAAATACGTCCTTGATTGCGCACCATCTCTCGCCAGCGAGAGCTTTCGGTCGCTCTACGGCGCCCTCGCTTCGCTGGCTTTATTCACATTCGTCAAGATTTAAATTAATATTTTAAAAAGATTTCTTTATTTTGAGTGGTTCTATCATGATCAAAATACATTCGCTTTGATAAGATTGAGATATAAATGTTTGGAAAGGTAGGTAAACTCAACAAGCATTACTTCCTGTAA
>CAVQCU010000127.1:0-8245 GCA_963710995.1 uncultured delta proteobacterium | reverse complement strand
CAATGATGTCGTGTATGTCACACAGAACAGAAATATCCAGTCAGGAATAACGCCGGAAGGATTACACTGGGCATTCAGTACAAAATATGCCGACTTATGGACGCCGCTGGTATGGATCTCCTTCATGGTCGATTATCAGCTTTTTGGTTTGAACGCCGGCGGTTATCATATGACCAATCTTATCCTGCATATAATGAGTACTCTTCTGCTCTTCTGGCTTTTTAACCGCATGACCGGAGCTATCTGGAAGAGCGCCTTTGTCGCTGCTCTTTTCGCTCTTCATCCCCTGCATGTAGAATCAGTCGCCTGGATAGCTGAACGAAAAGATGTCTTAAGCGCATTTTTCTGGATGCTTACTCTCTGCCTTTATGTCTATTATACGGAAAAACCTGCAATAAGAAGGTATCTGCTTGTTCTTTTTGGCTTCGCCTGCGCTCTAATGAGCAAACCCATGGTTATCACCCTGCCTGTTATTATGATTCTTCTGGATTATTGGCCGCTGGGACGATTTGAATCGAAAAAAGGCAACTTGGTTCTATGGCAATTGAAGGAGAAAACACCTTTTTTTATTTTGTCCGCGGCCCTTGTTATCGTTTCATTTTACACTCCAAACGAACAGGAAACATACATAAAATTGTTTCCTCTGAGTTCCCGAATCGCCAATGCTCCAGTTGCTTTTATGACTTATCTGGAAAGAACATTCTGGCCTCATGACATGGCTGTTTTCTATCCTTTCCCAACTCAAATTCCGGTATGGCTGATACTGGGGACCTTTTTGCTGATTATTGTTATCACCACTATCGTTGTTGTAATGGTGAAACGTATGCCGTTTCTCTTCGTGGGATGGATGTGGTATGCGGTAACCATTGCCCCTGTTATCGGAATTATTCAGGTCTCAGTCTACCCATACGCGATGGCCGACCGTTACCATTATCTCCCCTCTGTAGGCATTGTGGTTATGTTGGCATGGGGAATACCGTTTCTGATTAAAAGCGAGCAAGCTAGAAAAAAGATTTTATTTCCGGTAGGGATAGCTTTTCTAGCCATAATGGCATTTTTATCATGGGATCAATGCGGCTACTGGAAAAATAGTATTGAGCTTTGGAAACATGCATTAGAAGTAACAAAGAATAACTATCCGGCGCATAACAATTTCGGTCTTGCTCTATTTGCTGAAGGAAAGATTGAAGAGGCTATTAATCATTACAACAAAGCAATAAGCATAGCACCGGAATATGTCTATACCTACAACAATCGGGGGATTATTTATGGTGAACGAGGCCAGTATAAGCTGGCCATCGAGGACTTCAATAATGCCATCCGCATAATACCGACTTTTGCCGACGCTTATTATAACCTGGGTTTTACTTACGATAAACGAGGCCAGTATCAGCTTGCCATTGAGAATTACAACAAGGCTATCCGTTTAAAACCGGATTATACAGAGGCCTACATGAATCGAGGGGTTGCTTATTTAAAACGGGGCAACAATACGCTAGGCTGCCGTGATGAGCAAAAAGCGTGTGCATTAGGAAATTGTAAAACATTAGAATCTGCTAAAGGCATTGGATACTGCCCTTAATTTGATGAGGGGCTTTAAAACTGATTACAAAGGGCAATCCACCCTACAATTCCAAATTGAAAATCCTCGGAAATAATGAGCTGACTCTTCAATCTTTCGGTGGCGCCTCTTTCGGACGCTCCCAAACCATGATCCGGTTTCGCCCGGAAGATTTAGCCAGATAAAGGGCCATATCGGAAAACTTAATCAGTACCTCCGGCGTTATCTTATCGTCGGGAACAACCGTAGCTACACCAAGACTCAATGTGACAAAGGGGCAACCAACGATTTACTGTGCGCGATCGCCATATTTTCCACGGTTTGTCGAATTTTTTCCGCAACATGAACGGCGCTTTTTTTGTCCGTCGCCGGCATGATCACCGCAAATTCTTCCCCGCCGTATCTTGCAACGCAGTCACCGCCGCGCCGCGCCGTCTCCTGCAACGCTTTGGCAACCGACTTCAGACAATCATCGCCTCTCTGATGCCCATAAGTGTCATTGAAGAGTTTGAAAAAATCTACATCGTACATGATCAGCGACAGGAAATCTTTCGTTCTCTGCAGGCGCGTCCACTCTTGCTGAATGGCCTGGTCAAAACAGCGACGATTGGCAACTCCGGTAAGGCCATCACTGACCGAAAGACGTTCCAACCGCTCGTTTGCTTCCTTCAGTATCTTTTCGGCATATTTCCTCTCTGTTATATCGTTGAAGCGCGCAACCATGCCGATGACCTCTCCGTCGAGTCCACGAAAGGGCGTTGCGGCAAACATAAAGGGCACCGTCACACCATCCTTCCGCGTGCGTTCAATATCAAGTTCAATGTGAACATTGCCTCGTAAGATTTTCATCAAAGGACATTCGGGCGTATTGCACCACGAAGAGGGCATCAAATCGTAACATTTTTTCCCCATGGCCTCAGTTTCGCTCAGGTCAAGGAAGTTAAGCAGCGATGCATTGATTCTTTTAACCGAAAAGTTCTCATAAATGAGGAGCAAACCGTCAATCGACGTGTTGATGATCTGATTGAGTTCAACATTGGCAATTTCAGCTTCAACCGCCATGGCATTGGCCCGCTCGATGGCGTTTTCCAAATCTGTTTGGATACGTTCCTACTCACTGCTGGTGTTGTCCGGCTCTTCCTGAATCATTGATAAGAATTTCCTTTTTGTGAGGGGAGTATAAGAAACGCGGTCTTGTATGTCAAGTCAATCGTGAACACAAAAAAGTGTTGAATTGTGTTTATGTCGGATTGAAGTCCAGCATTTTAGTTTAGGCTGACTTTTTACTGACAAGGAAGAAGTCCTCTTAATCCCGACATGCTGCGCTATCGGGATACCACGGATATATTTTTGATATCCTCCGCGCAGGACAATTCGTCTAATAAACTTCTATTCGCTTCGCTCCTGAAGTTTGAGTCTCATTGGGGAAACCGTTGCCGCAAGTATCAACCGCGCATATTTCTGCAATTATCAGACCAGTACCGCCCTACGCCCGCCGGGCAAGGTACGCCACCAGCCGGTCACTGACTGTGTTGTCGGAATTGCCATACCCCGTGACCATGGGCGGCATGACCGCCCTGTTCTTTAAGGTCATACCGTTAATGGTAATCGGTAAAAAAAGATGCGGGAATTGCATACATGCCTCCATTGCGACAATCTTGCATGGAACCTTCGGGCTACTGCGGCACCCATTCCGCTAATAGATAAAATAGTAATTGATTGATTTACTCAATTAACAGAGTATTTATACCACTTCCGTGTATTATATGCTACCTTCACGATCTCCATAACTGTATCTCTCTCACACATTTCCATATTGAACACTAAGTCATAGTTGACCGGATCCAGCATGTCCGCATGGAAATACCGCCTAATAAAGGCTACACGGTCGGATTCTCTGTTAATAACATTCTGCCTGGCCACTTTTTCAGATACCCCATAAGTATCCTTTACGTTTCTAATCCTTAATTCCAGAGGCGCAACCACCAAAACACGGAGACAGATTTCCTTCGGTAGAATGTAACTGGCTCCTCTGCCCAAAATGACGGCATGTCCATGAGCGCCAATGGTCCCTATCAGCCTTGTTAGTTGATCGAGATATTCATTTGGCCAGAGATGGCGCTCCGTAGTAAGGACAGACAACCAGTCAAGAACAATTGAGTTATCCTGCTCATCAACGGTTTCCACAACGCGACGGCTAACATCTGCGTTTTTGGCTATTTCATCGACAATCGCCTGATCGAAAAAATCAATTTCCAAATCTGCCGAGATTTGTTTGGCTATGTTCCAGGCGTCACAGCCGGGGAGCCTTGAAATGGTGATGACTGGTCGTATCGGTTTTTTATATTTTCTTTTCCGGTTGGATTGCCATCTTGTGATTTGTTCCTCTACCAGTTTATCAAGTGTCTTGCTTGGATAAGTTACCATAAATCAGTTGCCTCCCTAGCTTAATTTTTGGTCTTTTAACATTCATTGCAACTCTATTTCTTTATGTGAAAAATTATACAAAATATACCTTTTATAATCAAGTAAATACTAAATACGAAAGATGCAAAATCATGTTGTAAACTTACCTGATTCAATAACCTTCGAGTCCTCTTTATAATGATACGTATGCATTTTCGTTGAGATTTACGATTTGTTGATAATAGAAGAAACCCATTAATCACGACACACTGCGCTATCGGGATACCATGGATATCTTTGATATCCTCCGCCTCCGACGGGATAATTCAAATTGCAAATATTACTGCACTGCGTTTGTAATATTTGAGTTTCATTAGTTCGACTTACAGGTTGCAGTTCACTTCGTTCCTTAACAAGGTATCACTAATCCCGTGTCGCTACGCTCCTGGGATAATTCGACCATCAAGTTTCAGTGCACTGCGTTTCTGAAACTTGGGTCTCATTAGAACACACCTTCCAATTCCGTCCCGCATTTGGAGCATTTATTTCCGGCCAAGTTAATGCTTGCGATCCTAAAACCGTAGCGTTCAATCAAAAGATTCCCACAATGGAAACAATGTGTGTGTTCGCCTTCATCACCGGGAACGTTGCCGCTGTAAACGTATTTTAACCCGGACTGTTTTCCAATTTCCACCGCCCGATGCAATGAAGAAATCGAAGTTGCCGGAACGTTCAGCATTTTAAACTGCGGATGAAAGCGGCTGATATGCCAAGGCGTCTCTTTTCCTAATCCGGCAATAAATTGTGCGATATCTTTGAGTTCTTCGTCACTGTCATTCAAAGCGGGAATCAATAAAGTAGTTATTTCGACCCAGATTCCCATCTCTTTCATTTTTTTCAAACTTTCCAAAACTGGATTTAGTCTTGCCCCGCATCGTTTTTTATAAAAATCATCGCGAAAAGATTTCAAGTCCACATTGGCGGCAGTTAACAAATGGCCCATCGTATCAATTGCTTCAGGAGTCATAAAGCCGTTGGTGACAAACACATTTTTCAAACCATTTTCATGGGCAATTTTCGCGGTCTCGTAGGCCAATTCTAAATAAACTGTCGGTTCGGTGTAAGTATAGGCAATCGTTTTCGAGCCGCTTTTTTTCGCCTGAGTTACAATTTCCGCAGGTAGAATATCTTCGCCGGTTATCATGAGAGTAGAGCGCGGCATCTGCGAAATTTCATGGTTCTGGCAAAATTCACAATTAAAATTGCATCCGACGGTGGCAATGGAATAAGAGTTGGAGGCCGGATAAACATGAAAGAATGGTTTTTTTTCGATAGGGTCAATATGCTCGGCAATCAATGTTCTATAAACCAATGAATAAAGAACGCCGTCTCTGTTTTCCCGTACACCGCAAATGCCCCGTCTGCCCGGCTTAATCGTGCATCTGTGCGCGCATAAATTGCAATGCACACGTTGGTCATCAAGTTTTTCGTATAGCATCGCCTCTTTGATCATTTATCAGCCTGCCGAAACATGCCCCGAACAACTTCCGGAACTGTCCTTCGGGCGTTAGCTTTTAATTCGAACGTTTCCATAATCGGGCTTTGCGCTGTCCTGTAAGTGTATTTTACTGGAAAGGCAAGACCAACGAAAGCGCCCAATGGATTTTTTTCCAGAGGAAACGCTTCTTCCAGCTCCTCGAAAAAATCGTAAACAATGCCGGGGAAATAAATGACACTGCCCCATTTAATGTCAGTATCACCGATTAAACTTCTCACCATTGTTCTAATTTCATTCAAACTAAAAAAGTGTATTTTCTGAGAGATGGGAAAACCGGATATTTCCTTTAATCGTTGTTTTGTTCCGGCAAAGGAATAGCTATTTAGAAATCCGATAAAAACACGGCCACTGCAGACCCTGATTGCTTCCGCAATAACTTTTTGCGGATCATTTGCAGTTTCCAGAACATTAATTACGGTTACAATATCAAATTCATTGTCAGAAAAGGGAATGTCTTCGGCTTGAGCCAAAATTAATTCAGCGTGATCACCATGTTTTGCCCGGGCTATTTTCAGCATTTCCGCGGAGGAATCAATTCCCGTTACGGAACACCACTTGTCCAGGAAAAATTGCAAAGTATCGCCTGTACCGCAACCTACATCCAGAATTCTTTCACCGGCGTGTGGAGCCACTAAATCTAAAATCAGTTCTTTTTGCCGCGAAAAGATATAGCGCCCCAGCGGTGTTTTCAATCGTTCATCGGATAATTTGGCCGTTTTTTGATCGAAAAACATTTGAGTGATCCCCGGTAAATTCTATATTAAATCCCGTATTGAATTATACCTTATTTTCTTGAAAATGTATCTTTGATTATTGTGTTTCAACCACCAATCTCTGACATGTTCCGGTAACATTTTTTCAAACTATTTTCCGTGCAAACCAGATCATGCTGTTTCGGTTTTAACAATATAGCGTCCCGGATAAGTTTTTCCAGTTCCGTGTCGTTGCAATTTTCCCGCAATGCCTTTTTCAAGTCAACTTCCTCTCCTTTAAGCAAACAAACCCGCAGTTTTCCGTCGGAAGTAAGGCGCAAGCGGTTGCAGGTGGAACAAAAATGATCGCTCACCGGGTTAATAAAACCAATTTCGCCGCGCCCGTCTTTTATCTTAAAGATTTTGGCCGGACCGTCTGATTTCTTTTTTTTATCTTTTATCTTCTCCAGTTCGTAGCGCTCGCTGATTATTTGCATTAATTGCGTTGCCGGCATATAATCTTTACTGTAACCTGAATTTACCTGACCAACTGGCATCAATTCAATAAACCGCACTTGAAAGGATTTATTTACGGCTAATTGAGCAAAATCCAACACTTCATCATCATTGAATCCTTTGATGGCAACAGTGTTAATTTTTATTGGGAAGAAACCAATTTCTTCGGCTCTGGCAATCCCGCGCAAAACGGCCCCTAAATTTCCGCCATTGGTAATACGGAAATACTTATCTTTATTCAGCGAATCGAGGCTAATGTTGATGCGGCAAACACCGGCGTCAAAAATATTCTGGGCAAATTCTTCCAAAAGAATGCCGTTAGTTGTAAGACTAATGTCTTTTAAACCGTTAATTTTTTTCAGCGCGGCAATAAAAGGGACAAAGCCGCGACGGACGAGTGGCTCTCCTCCTGTTACCCGTACCTTGACCAATCCCATCTTGACGGCGACAGAAACGATACGAATTATTTCCTCGTAGCGCAGAATATCGTCATGTCCCTGCAAAGAAATCCCTTCTTTTGGCCGGCAATAAGTGCAATGCAAATTGCATCTGTCGGTTATGGAAACGCGCAGGTAATTTATTTCTCTGTTGAATTTGTCAAGCATAATTTTTTAAAAAATCTTATTTTTTATTGTGAAACTCCAATTCTAATGAAACTCAGATATTACAAAAGCAGCACAGTAATATCTGTAAGTTGAATTATCCCACGTGCGAAGCTAAGTGGGACTATTGTAATGAGACTCAAACTTCAAAAGCGAAGCGAACAGAAGTTTGTTAGTCGAATTATCCTGCATAAGCGGGGTATTACCCTTTTGATTATGGCATAAATAGCATAATTGGACAAATGTTTCTTGACAGGGTACTTATTCTTTATTAAACAAGAATTGAGCAATTATCCTGCCCACAGTTTTAATCACGGGTATGAATCCCAAAACAAGCTTTGGAAACTTTTTCCCGCAGCTAGCTTTGGGGATATTCAACCCTCCGCCTTTGGCGGGATTGTTCCCAATAGTTTATTAACTATTGGATAGTTCGTCCAACAAATGTCAGTGCGCTGCGCTTCTGAAATTTGGGACTCACTACAACTTACAAATTTTAACGAGTGACCTTTAGGTTATGCGTTTCGCTTTTAAAATTTGAGTCTCACAAATAAATCACGTCAAGACATAGTAAAACAATCTGGAGTAGTTATGCAAAGAATACCGATTACAAAAGCAGGTTTTGAAAGATTGAAAAAAGATTTGGAAACGATAAAAAATGTATCCATTCCTGAAAATGTTCGCGATATTGAAGTTGCGCGCGCGCACGGTGACATTTCCGAAAACGCTGAATACTCCGCCGCCAAAGAAAGACAGTCTTTTCTTTATGGAAAGGTGCAGGAGTTGGAAAATAATCTCGCCCTGGCTGATGTCATTAGTTTAAAAGGTTTGACCAACGAAAAAGTAGTTTTCGGCTGTCATGTCAGTCTAGCAATACGTACTCGGTTGAGTAAGTTCGGCAATAAAAAAAAGA
>CAVQCU010000126.1:0-10794 GCA_963710995.1 uncultured delta proteobacterium | reverse complement strand
GTTTACCTCATGGTCTTATAATAATAAATTGTATATTCCGGAGCTCCCATAAGCAAATGTGCCATCAACATGCTGTCTTTCAATCTTATCCTTTTTTCTGAAATGGCTATTTCAAGTTCATTTTGAATTGGTAAATGAGGTTCTTAGTCACAGCATCAAGCTTTTCTTGAAAATTTTGATTTTCCTTGATAGAAGCGCCCCTAACGAGATTTGAGCATGTCAGTTATGTGTCGTTTTGAGAACGTACAAAAAAGACGCCCGTTTCAAAAGGCGCTGCATAGACATCTTTTTCTTTACGAATTTGAGGAATTTCCATACCAATGTCGTAAAATACGTTATCAGTACATTCGAAGAAAAGTAATTCCTTGTTTTTAAAATGCTGATAAAATGTTCCCTTTCCAATACCTGCTTTTTTTATGATCTCATCTATGCTGGTCGCGTCGTATCCCTTTTTACGGAATAGGTTAACGGACACTTTCACGATTTCATCCCTTTTACTATTATAAACGATATCAGTTGGCTTTTCCTTTTTATGAGAAGCTCTAGGTGCATCCGCGTTTATCTTCTCTTTGATTGCCATAAGAGACAATCCTTTTTTCTTCAACACGTCGATATTCTGGAGGCCCTTAATATGCTCATTTGTATAGTATGCCATAGTCATGCTGGTACGGATTGGTTCCGGAAGAAGGCCTTCTTTGATGTAGTATCGTATGGTTGCAGAAGGCGTTTTTGAATACTCGCTAAGTTCGGAGATTTTCATATGTCTCGGAAGTCGCTGCAATGTCTGGATTTTTTTCAAAATGTTTTCCTTTCTTTGATGATCTTCTTTAATAAATAAAATATAGAAATTAATCAAGTACTTAAAAAATATTTCTTACATTCATAAAAAATTACTTGACATAAAATAAAAATACGTTATTTATTAGCATACCAATACAGAACTGTGTGGTATTGTCAAGTATAAAATGAACAGTCTAACGAAAGGGGGATGCGTTCAGTATGAGCAAGCACAAAATCGCAATTATTGGTATTGGCGAGGTCCCGACGCGCAACATGCCGGAACGAACACAATGGGACATTATCTATGATACGTGCATGGAGGCTGTCAGGGATTCGGGTCTTCACAAGAATGATATCGAAGGTGTCATCAGCGTCACTCCTCAAGCCCAGCCGACCATCGCCGCCGAGCTTTCGTTCGGCAAACTACCCGAAGAACTCGGACTTAAAGGGTGCAAGGATACAGTCAGTGTCAATGCCGGCGGGGCTTCCACCTCTAACGCCATACGACTGGCCGAAGAGTGGTTAACGACCGGCGTTGCCAAAGCTGTAATCGTGCAGCATGTCACCCTCCATTCCACAATCCTCTTGGTTGATCAGATCAATTTTTTTGCCAAGGCGGGGATTGATCTGCAGTGGGAATACCCCTTTGGAACTACCTATAACATCATCATGGGCCTGATGGCCAACCGCATGATGCATGATTCCGGTTGGACAGAGGAGCAGATGGCCTCAGTGGTGACGGCGCTGCGCAGCTGGGCATCCCGGGATCCCAATTCCATTTTCTACCAGAAAGATGTCCCGTCGGTGGAGAAGGTGATGGCTTCCGATTTGCTCAATACGCCGTTGCGCAAGAGGCAGAGCAATATTCTGGGTGACGGCGGATGTGCCATGGTCATTGTCTCAGCCAATGATGCGAAGAAGATGAAACGGCCTGCGGCCTACAAATTGGGAGATTCGGTGCGTTATTTCAGCGGGACCTGCGTCATGCGGGATTTCATGAAGGTTGAAGGGTTCCGGGTAACGGCCAAGGAGGCCATGGCCCAGGCCGGCATCACCAAGAAAGATGTGAGTTTATGGAACTGCTATGTGGCTTACCCTATGGCTCATCCGTTTATAGCGGAATGCCTCGAAGTAGCGCCTCCCGGTCAGGGTGGACAATATTTCCTTGACGGCCGGATGTCCTTTGGCGGCGATATTCCCTGGTCGACCATCGGCGATGCGCCGGGCCGAGGCCATACAGGATCGGGCGTGAGCGCGGCCACCTATGTTGAGACAGCCAGACAACTCATGGGCAAGGCCGGTGAGCGTCAGGTGAAAAACTGTAAGTATGTCTATCAGAACGCCGCCGGCGGATCGGGATTCAACCAAATCAGCACCATCTGGGGAAAGGAGATTAAATGATGGAATTCGATATGACAAAACCCATTCCGGAGACACAACCGTGGTCGGAAAAATTTTGGGAAGGAACCAAACAGGGCAAACTGCTTATTCAGGTCTGCAAGGACTGTAAATCAAAAATATTCTATCCGAGGAAATTCTGTCCGGAATGCTGGTCAGGTAATCTGGATTGGATCGCGGCGAGCGGCAAGGCGAAGATCTATACCTTCTCTACAGCCTACAGCATGGTTGAGCCCAAGTTTATGGATGAGCTTCCCTATACGATTGCCTATGTTGATCTTGAAGAGGGGATAAGAATGATGACCCGGATCGTGGATTGTAAACCGGAGGATATACATTTCGACATGGACGTAGAAGTCCTATTTCATGAACGTAACGGATATTTTCTGCCCTACTTCCATCCTGCCGGCAAAAAGTAAAGGAGATGATCTATGTCAGAATATACAACCATCACTTATGAAATCAAGGGAACTGTTTGTTACATTACTTTAAACAGGCCGGACAAATATAACGCCATTTCCCGGTTAATGGCATTGTATTTGTCCGGCCTGTTTAAAGTAATGTAACAAACAGTTCCCTTGACTTCGAAAATGATGGTTGAATATTCGGACATAAATCATCTCCTTTACTTTTTACCGGCAGGACGGAAGTAGGGCAGAAAATATCCGTTACGTTCATGAAATAAGACCTCTACGTTCATGTCGAAACTGAGATCCTCCGGTTTACAGTCCACGATCCGGGTCATCATTCTTATCCCCTCATCCAGATCCACATAGGCAATTGTATAAGGAAGTTCATCCATAAACTTGGGCTCCACCATGCTGTATGCCGTAGAGAAGGTATAGATCTTCGCCTTGCCACTTGCCTCGATCCAATCCAGATTACCTGACCAGCATTCCGGACAGAATTTCCTCGGATAGAAAATTTTTGATTTGCAATCCTTGCAGACCTGGATAAAAAGTTTGCCCTGTTTTGTTCCCTCCCAAAATTTTTCCGACCACGGTTGTGTCTCTGGAATGGGTTTTGTCATATCAAATTCCATCATTTAATCTCCTTTCCCCAGATGGTGGCTATTTGGTTGAATCCCGATCCGCCGGCGGCATTCTGATAGACATATTTGCAGTTTTTCACCTGGCGCTCACCGGCCTTGCCCATGAGCTGACGCGCCGTTTCTACATATGTGGCCGCGCTTACGCCCGATCCGGTATGGCCTCGGCCCGGCGCATCGCCGATGGTCGACCAGGGAATATCGCCGCCGAAGGACATCCGACCGTCGAGGAAATATTTTCCACCCTGGCCGGGAGGCGCTACTTCGAGGCATTCCGCTATCCACGGATGAGCCATAGGGTAAGCCACATAGCAGTTCCATAAACTCACATCTTTCTTGGTGATGCCTGCCTGGGCCATGGCCTCTTTGGCGGTTACCCGGAAGCCTTCACTCACCTTCACGAAATCCCGCAGGACGCAGGTCCCGCTGAAATAACGCACCGAATCTCCCAGTTTGTAGGCGGCCGGCCGCTTCATCTTCTTCGCATCATTGGCTGAGACAATGACCATGGCACATCCGCCGTCACCCAGAATATTGCTCTGCCTCTTGCGCAACGGCGTATTGAGCAAATCGGAAGCCATCACCTTCTCCACCGACGGGACATCTTTCTGGTAGAAAATGGAATTGGGATCCCGGGATGCCCAGCTGCGCAGCGCCGTCACCACTGAGGCCATCTGCTCCTCTGTCCAACCGGAATCATGCATCATGCGGTTGGCCATCAGGCCCATGATGATGTTATAGGTAGTTCCAAAGGGGTATTCCCACTGCAGATCAATCCCCGCCTTGGCAAAAAAATTGATCTGATCAACCAAGAGGATTGTGGAATGGAGGGTGACATGCTGCACGATTACAGCTTTGGCAACGCCGGTCGTTAACCACTCTTCGGCCAGTCGTATGGCGTTAGAGGTGGAAGCCCCGCCGGCATTGACACTGACTGTATCCTTGCACCCTTTAAGTCCGAGTTCTTCGGGTAGTTTGCCGAACGAAAGCTCGGCGGCGATGGTCGGCTGGGCTTGAGGAGTGACGCTGATGACACCTTCGATATCATTCTTGTGAAGACCCGAATCCCTGACAGCCTCCATGCACGTATCATAGATAATGTCCCATTGTGTTCGTTCCGGCATGTTGCGCGTCGGGACCTCGCCAATACCAATAATTGCGATTTTGTGCTTGCTCATACTGAACGCATCCCCCTTTCGTTAGACTGTTCATTTTATACTTGACAATACCACACAGTTCTGTATTGGTATGCTAATAAATAACGTATTTTTATTTTATGTCAAGTAATTTTTTATGAATGTAAGAAATATTTTTTAAGTACTTGATTAATTTCTATATTTTATTTATTAAAGAAGATCATCAAAGAAAGGAAAACATTTTGAAAAAAATCCAGACATTGCAGCGACTTCCGAGACATATGAAAATCTCCGAACTTAGCGAGTATTCAAAAACGCCTTCTGCAACCATACGATACTACATCAAAGAAGGCCTTCTTCCGGAACCAATCCGTACCAGCATGACTATGGCATACTATACAAATGAGCATATTAAGGGCCTCCAGAATATCGACGTGTTGAAGAAAAAAGGATTGTCTCTTATGGCAATCAAAGAGAAGATAAACGCGGATGCACCTAGAGCTTCTCATAAAAAGGAAAAGCCAACTGATATCGTTTATAATAGTAAAAGGGATGAAATCGTGAAAGTGTCCGTTAACCTATTCCGTAAAAAGGGATACGACGCGACCAGCATAGATGAGATCATAAAAAAAGCAGGTATTGGAAAGGGAACATTTTATCAGCATTTTAAAAACAAGGAATTACTTTTCTTCGAATGTACTGATAACGTATTTTACGACATTGGTATGGAAATTCCTCAAATTCGTAAAGAAAAAGATGTTATGCAGCGCCTTTGGAAACGGGCGTTCTTTTTTGTACGTTCTCACCAACACATGACTGACATGCTCAATCTCGTTAGGGGCGCTTCTATCAAGGAAAATCAAAATTTTCAAGAAAAGCTTGATGCTGTGACTAAGAACCTCATCTTACCAATTCAAAATGAACTTGAAATAGCCATTTCAGAAAAAAGGATAAGATTGAAAGACAGCATGTTGATGGCACATTTGCTTATGGGAGCTGCGGAATATACAATTTATTATTATAGAGACCATGAGGTAAACATTGATGATCTCATAATTAAAGCGTGTGACCTTGCTTTCCATGGCACCTATCCTGCTGTAGAAAAGGCGTCCAATATAATCGCTAAAGATAAAGTGCCGGAATATAAGAATTCAACTTACGCCAAACAGTATTATGTGCCTGCTGAAAGAAAAGAGAAGATCATATCAGTCGGTGTCAAACTTTTCTTTCAAAAGGGATATACAGATACCACCATAGCCGACATTGCAAAGGAAACACATATAAGTAAAGAAATTTTCTATATCTATTTTAAAAATAAGGATGAACTGTTTATAGAATGCGCAAATAAGATATTTCATGACATGTACAATCATGTCTGGCAGAATATTAAAGAGGAACAGGACATGCTTAAGCGTCTATGGAAAAGAATTTATGCCTTCTTTGATTCTTATCCACAATGGGTTGTCATGATGAATCTTGTCAGGAGTTTGTCAGTGAGTGAAAACCCCACTCTTAAGAAAAAACTGTTTCAGCTGTTACGGCAGATGCTTAATCCTATTATCCGTGAGTTCGAGCAACTCCGGCAAGAGGGACGCTTTCGGAAAGATTTGGACAGTAAAGTTGCCGGATATGTCTTCATGGGAATAGTCGAGTTTGGAGCTTACTTAATAAATAAAAAAATATATCCTAGAAAGAAGGTTACTGAATATATCGATAAAATTTTGCAACATGGCGTTTTGGGTTAATTATTCAAGAGGATGAAGTCAATGATTATTGCTTCAAATAGTGGATAAAAAGCAATTTGATAAATTCTCACTTTCAGGAAGCAAGAAATAAAAATCCTGTTTCTGAGTCGGCAGAATTATTTCTTTCACGAATCCGCAGTATTGGGGATGTATAATGATTGAAGATTACGGAATATAGAAACAAGCAAAGTCAAGATTAAGTTATTCCATAGTCTGCGCGAGACTGTTTGATTTAAAGATTCAGTAGAGGGTAGTTTTTAGAATTGAGGATTACTATTTGAAACAGAGCATCAACCACGATCTGAATTCTATTACCTCAATCTGGTCATAGGCAGGGCAGAAATAGCTACGCTTGCAGGAAAGATCTGGCAGATGTTCTTGGACGCGGTCTTTGCATTTCACACGGGCAAAGCAGTTGTGCAGATAGCCTTAATCGAGAGAGCGTTGTATTACTTGCTCAACATAGCACCATATTGGGTGAGGGATAACCATAAAATATCACCGCCCGACCCAGTGATGGATAGGCCAATTCTTGATAGACCCAGGTATAATGACTGCCGCCAGCATCGCTCGCCATCTTCCGCAATTCCGCCTCGTTATAAAAGCGGGCAAGACTGACAAGACTATCCCATATTGAGCAGATGCCAATGAGCGGGACAACATAGGAAAAAAATGCTTTTAAAAATCGATCCTGCTCGGCACGGACAGGGTTTTGCCAATAGCTGCGAAAAAGGCCGGGAATGAGCCCCCAAGAATTATGCAGTTGGCGTGATGATGATTCCATAATGAAAATGGCGCGTTGCTTCTGAATGGCGTCGGCCAGAATTTTGCTGGCTTGCGGCGACGGAAAATGATGAAAGGTGTTGATAATCGTTAACAGCGGCTGGTTGAATTGCCTGGGAATCGCTGTGGCATCCAAGGATTCGGCGATAATTTGCAGTTGCTCGGGATGACGACTAACCGTTTTACGCAGCTCTGGCAGATTGGGTAAGAGATCCGAGAGGATAAATCTGGGCGCGGCTAAGCCTTGGCGGCGTAGTTCTTCAATAAGCAACGCCGCAGGTTCACCCGAGCCACTCCCGAGATCGAGAACTTCGTCGGCACCAACCAACTGGCAAAGAGCATGAAAAACCGGGGCGACAGGTTGAAAAACATGGCTGGTGCGTAATCCCATCCCTAGGATTTCAACGATTGATTCACGAATCCAGCGGGGCACATCGGCCCGTTCACAAAATTCAAATAATTGTATTCGGGGTAGCATAAATAATCAATCTTTCCGATTTGATAAGACATTTCTTATTCGTTTTTTAACTATAAGAATTTCGGTCTTGTATGTCAATGAAATATTGACCACAAAAAATTAGGTACAGCGTCAATGTTTTTCGTCGGGTGCGGATTGTGGGTGAACATCAAAAAGCCATTGAGAATTACAATCAAGCTATTCTCCTTGAACCTAACTTTGTCAAAGCTTATTACAATAGGGCAATAGCATATTACGATTTAAACCAGTATCAGCTTGCCATTGAAGATTTCGATAAGGTCATAAGCCTCAAACATGACCATGTTTTAGCATATAACTTAAGAGGAATTACTTATTTCATCATGGGTAATGACCTTCTTGGCTACAGAGATGCGAAAAAAGCGTCTGCATTAGGAAATTCTGGATTGTTGGAATGGGCTAAAAATTACGGAGTGCAGCCATTAATCCAAAACATATAATCTTCAATCTGATTATCTCGTTTATTTCTCGTTTTACACGAGATTTTTGGTTGAATATCGAATTTTGGTACAGAGACTGGTTCGTAGCAGACTACCAGTACCACCATGAATTTCCCCTCCAGAGATATTTTGCGGTCAATGCGCTCTGATGTGCGCAGTTAGCGCGACTTGTCTAAAGATGTTGATCGGAGAGACCAGCCGTAAGCATATTATTGTCGTAATATTCCCTTTTCTCTCTGTTGGGTATTTTGCCGGCCAACAGATTTGATTATAAATCAAGGCCGCTACACCCAGGCCAGTAGCGAGTTTCTTATTGACTTCTTCCTGTAAGTGAGCATTTAAGATTTTTCAAAGACATGCCTGCTTTCAATCCGCAATAAACACAATTCTCGTCAAACAACAAACATCCGGCCGAACTATCCATTTCCCATCAAAGTATCCCTCAGTATGCTGAGGTACCACCGCATATTGAGGCCAAACGAATCATTTCATGCAGCTCACCATTTGTTCCTATTACTCTAAATACATATTGTTGTATGGTTAATCAAAAATTATGATGCTCATTTAGTTATTGGTATACTAATTGTTTTTGTTATGAACTTGTAACAACACAAGAGTGTGACAAAGAGGAATCGTAATATTAAAATAAAAATAAATTTAAGAAGGAGGATTTTAAGATGAAGCGTTTAGTATTGTTTATAGTCGCATTGGTTTTCGTATTTTCCACTGCGGCAATGGCTGCATCTGATGCAGAGGAAAGGGCCGCTGTAAAGGCTGAAAATGCTGAAGTGAAAGCAGACGCAAAGGTTGACAAGGCTGAAGTGAAAGCAGAAAAAGAAGCAGCAGACAAAGTCGAACACGCAAACTAATCTCTTAGATTCGAAGTTAATGTGCTTAAAGAGGCACGAGGGAATTCACCTTTGTGCCTCTTTTTTTACATGAATTCCTGTAAAAACAAATACCGGCAAATAGGGGGAAAGAGAGTTCTTGTGCCAGGAATTAAAGGATTGAAGGAAGAAAGTGATTTTATACGAGACATAAGATAATGCGGCTATCCGGCTATATCAATCTTAACTTTTACCAAGCTTAATCAGTTTATTGTTTATATGGAATAATTGAAACTAGCCATGGCAAACCTCGGAAAATATTCAATTCTTAAGAAACAATATCATTCAGCATTATCTCGGTTATCCCGCAACAAGCTATGGGTAATGTGCACGCTATTCAGATTCACTTTTGTGGAGAAGGGACATGTTCCCGCAACAGATCGGCAAACTGTTCAGGTATAATGGGTTTACTGAAGTAAAAACCCTGCATCTCATCACAGGAATGTTCCCGTAAAAAGTCCAATTGCTCTTGCGTTTCCACACCTTCGGCGACGACAGTAAGACTTAGGGTCTTGCCCATGGCAATGATCGCTTCGGTGATCGCTCTGTTCTCGGAATCTTGCGGGAGGTTACGAATGAAGGACCTGTCCACCTTGAGAGTATCGATAGGGAAGTTCTTGATCTGGGCGAGAGAAGCGTAGCCTGTGCCGAAATCGTCGATGGCGAGCCGCACACCCATTTTCTTGATATTGGTCAACACCGAAATCAGGCGCGTAGGATTATGCATTAACATGCTTTCCGTGATTTCCAGTTCCAAAAGATTTGGCGCCATACCGGAATCATCCAAAGCAGCTTTGATGTCTTCTAATAATTTATCGTCCATGAGTTGGCGAAGCGATAAATTCACTGCCATACAGACAGGTGGCAGGCCCTGGCGTTGCCAGGCGACATTTTGAGCACATGTTGTTTTCATCACCCACCTGCCGATGGGCACGATTAGACCTGTTTCTTCGGCCACCGGAATGAATTGTGTCGGAGTTACCGAACCAAGATAGGGGTTATTCCAGCGCAGCAGGGCCTCTACACCCATTATCTCGCCGGTTTTGAAATCTACTTTAGCCTGATAGTGCAGAGAAAATTCTTTACGCTCCAGCGCAGAACGCAGGTTTGTCTCCAAAGATAATCGTTCATTTGATTGTGATTGAATATCTTTAGAGAAGAACTGGTAGTTATTCTTGCCTTCTTCTTTGGCAAAATACATGGCGATATCCGCATTTTTTATCAGGTTTTGTTCGTCCTCCCCATCCCTAGGGTATATGCTGATGCCGATGCTGGCTGTTACTCGGCATTCTTCACCCGTAAGAACCATCGGTTTTATAGCGCTGGAAAGTATCTTGTGCGCTACGATTTCGACTTGTCTAAATTCCTTCACTTCCTCAATCAGTATAACGAATTCATCTCCTCCCAGACGACCGACAACATCGACTGTGCGTAGTGATTTCTTAAACCGTTTACCAATCTCTTTCAGCAGTCGGTCTCCTGCCTCGTGACCCAGGGATGGTGTCCGCAGTATAGCCCAGCGTCAGGGTGCCATTGACTTTGAAAGTGCCGCCATTGGTAACCGTCAATTTACCCTGGCAATAATTCAGATAGGGCTGTCCGCCACCGATAATGGTCCAGTCCGGTTTGTATGTACCTGGTAACCCAGGATGGCCGTGTTGGCGATAAAGTTACCACGACCGATGGTCAGGCTCCCCTGGATGTTGGGCGTCTGGTTTGTGCCGATCAGCACGCGATCCCGGGCGATAAACAGCCGGTCAACCTGCGCATCCACCAAGCCGTTGTTCGCGGAAAAATCAACGTTGCCTTTCATGTTACTGGCTGCTTCGTTTGTGCCGCCATCGTCGGAAACGGTGAAAACAGACATGATGCTGGTGCCGTTGGTATTGCGGAATAACGCCCCACCGTTAGTCATGCCGAATAATGTCGTGCCATTGCCGTTCGCCCCGTAGAAACAGACAGAATCCATCAAAAACCGGTTAGTCAGGCCCAGCAGGAACGATTGTGGCGACGCGCTCCCCACGCCGTTCTGCTCGTTGTTGTACAACGTGAACGGATAGGTCCGGTTGTATACGTTCGTA
>CAVQCU010000125.1:0-4443 GCA_963710995.1 uncultured delta proteobacterium | reverse complement strand
GCCACCAGCCGCGCGCTTCCCGATCCCCGCACCTTGCTCCACCATCAGCCGCAGAACTCCCAGCGCCTTCAAGTAGTTCGCCAGCGGTGCCGGCGCGCAACCATTCAGTTCGAGCAATTGCAGGCTCACGCGCTTTCCACCCCCGTCAGTGCCGGATCGCCGGTTCTCGAGCCGCGAAGCCCGCACATCCGCCGCCCGCAGCAGCGCCTCCAGATAGCCCAATCCCGACGGCCCATACCTCGCCACCAGCCCCGCGACGCGTTCCCGCCAACTGGCCCCCGTCCGCACCGATAACCCCATCGCCGCGGGCTCCAGCGTGAGAGCGATCTCCGGCCCCCACGCGCCATCCGCCTCTGAGCGAAGCGGTGGCATCGATCCACCTTACGCGGGTTTAGAAAATCCCGACATTCCTATTGATCGCATTTTTACTTCTCCCGGTCCGGTGTATGAACCGCATCTTTCTGAAGATGATCATTTATGGGCGCGGGCTTTTTTTGCCGCAAGCATTGGTCCGAAAGACATAGCGCTGAACGCCTTTTCGTATCATCTGGTCGCGGCCGGACTTACTTTCCATAACGGCCTGCGCAGGGTGGGCGCGACGGTCGTTCCATCGGGAGCTTCTTCTTCCCAGATTCAGGTGCAATTAATTAAGGATGTGAAAGTGACCGCTTATGTGGGCACGCCCAGCTTTTTAATGGCCATTATAAACAAAGCCAAAGAATTGGGTTTTGATTTTAAAAAAGATTTTCTGGTAAAGAAAGCCTGCTTTGCCGCCGAACCGCTTCTGCCGGATTTACGCCGGGTTTTTGAAAACGAATACGGCATTGATACCTATCAAATGTATGGAGCCACTGAAGTAGGCGACGTGGCTTATGAATGCTCCGAAAAAAATGGATGGCATATCTGTGAAGAAACAATAGTGGAAATAGTCGATCCCGCGACCGGAAAAAATATTCCCGATGGAGAATTGGGTGAAGTTATAGTCACGAGACTCAACGATATTTTCTTTTTGTTGCGCTTCGGAACAGGGGATTTATCGCGCTTGATTACAGATAAATGTCCCTGCGGCCGAACTTCCTATCGTCTGGCCGGAATCGCGGGAAGGGTAGGCGATGCAGTAAAAGTTCGCGGATTGTTTTTAGCGCCCAGTCAGATCAAAATAATTCAAGCAAAATATAACAATCTTCCTCTGCAGGTGCTTGTTAGCCGCACGGGTCATGAAGACATACTGAAATTGCGAATTGAAAAAATATCGCCGGAAATCGGCAGTTCCTTATGGGAAGAAGGTTTTAAAAAAATATTTAGGGAAATATGTACCGTTAGAATTGATACCCTAGAATACATTAATGCCGGTAAAATTAAGCCGGAGGAAAAGTTGATTGTTGATCAAAAGCAATATTAACTTTTGCCATTTCTTTTTTACCGGATATGTAAGCGTCAATGATGGAAAAAATACAGAGCAGAATCATGAAAGACAAAATTAAATACAGATAAAACAAATTCAGCGCTTTAATCGCATCAATTGCCAATGTGATAACAGCGCTGAAATTAACGGTTCCTTTTTTTAAAGGCACGATTTTCAAAATATTTATTGTTGTTTGAATCACAGACCATATAATAGATAAAACTCCGGCAATAGTCGCGATTATTATCGATATCCCTTTTTTATATTTTTTTAAATAAATCTGCCCCCATCCGGGGAAGAGGAGCGCATTGAATAATGCTGCTTTAGTGGCTAAATTCATATATTCCCCTCATATGCTTAATTTTTCTTTAAGGAATAATATTTACATCTTTCATCTTCAACTGAATATCGGAAGATTCGTTCCAGTTGTTAATTTGCGGTGTGAAGACAATGTCAATATTGGCGCCGTTAATTGCGGGCAGATATTTGCCCATACTGAACCAAATGGAATCGCAAGACATGCCATTGCTTTTGAGCCACATTTTCAGATGGTTATTGCCGACAATAAATGGAGAGGAAACCTTGATATTGCGGGCACAAAGCACCGGTTCCGGATTTTTACTGCCAAAAGGCGCAAGCATTTCAATCTGCTCCATCAAATTCAGGTTAATATCTTTGAGTTGACATTCCGAATCAATATCCGTTTGGGAAAGAAGTTCAGGAAATTGAATGCTATTGCGAATTGTTTCATCTAAAAGACAGGCAAACTCATATATATTCTCTTCTTTGATGGAAATGCCGGCGGCATGGTAATGTCCGCCATAGGAAAGCAAAAGAGGCGCGCACTGCTGAATTCCCTTGTAAATATTAAAACCGGAAACACTTCTTCCGGAACCTTTACCCACACCATTATTTAAACTAATGACAAATGCCGGACGGTTGAAAAGGTCAACGAGACGCGAAGCGACAATACCGACAACTCCCTGATGCCACTTATCAGATGCAAAGACAAGCGCATTTATTTTTTCGATATCCGGGTTATTGCTGATTTTTTCAAGAATTTCATTGAGAATCTTTTTTTCCATTGTTTGTCGGAGGCGATTATAGGAATCGAGCTTTTCGGCTAGTATTCGAGCTTCCGCCATATTGTCAGTCAAAAGTAATTTCACCGCATCCAGAGGAGAAGCTATGCGTCCGGCGGCATTTATACGGGGAATAAGAGAAAAAGAGGCTTTAAAAGAATCTATAGTTTGGTTATCAACGCCGCTAACCTCTTTCAGAGCTTTGATTCCCGGCCGTTGACCTTCGGTAATTAATTCCAATCCGATTTTGGTAAAAATTCTGTTTTCATCAACTAGGGGCGCGATATCGCCAATAGTTCCCAGTGCGACAATATCGAGATATTCTTTTAAATTGGGATAATCTTTGTTTTTCCAGAACCCCTCTTTGTTCAAACGGCCGCGTAAAGCAATGAGAAAGTTATAAGCAATGCCCACACCGGCAAGTCCTTTAAAAGGGAAAGAACAATCTTCACGATTCGGATCTATTGAGGCTATGGCAGGAGGCAGCGGGCCTGATATTTCATGGTGATCCAAAACAATCGTATCAATGCCCAGTGATTGGGCATAAGAAATTTGTTCCAGGTCGGAAATGCCGCAATCAACAGTAATGATCAGTTTGACATTGTTTTTTTTGAACTTGTCAATGGCTGGTATTTTTAAACCGTAACCTTCCTGCAATCTGTCGGGAATATAATAATTTACATGAGGTGTTATTTGTTTGATAAACTTAAAAAGAATAACAACGGAAGTTATCCCGTCAGCGTCATAATCGCCATAAATAATTATTTCTTCGTGATCGTGAATTGCTTTCAATAAACGCAAAACACCCTTTTTCATATCTTTCATTAAAAAAGGACTATGCAGATCATTGAGGGAAGGGTAGAGGTAATGACGAACGACTTCAGTGTCCTGAATGCCTCTATTGACTAGAATTTGAGATATAATCGGATGAATTCCAAATTCTTTACTCAATAGGTTTTCAATATTTTTATCGCCGGCTTCCTTTAATTTCCATTTTGTTGTCGGTAATTGGTTAGATGTTGTCATTATTCTGCTTTCGTATTTACTTTTTATTTTAAATCCTGCGGGAAATGTATAGGAGTATTTTCCCGCCAGTAGAATGATTGGTTTAAGCTAAAGTGCGCATAAAATACTCCGAAATTTAACTTAATCATACATTCTTTATCTGTTGGCGTCAATTGGTCTTTGATTCTTGATCTCTAAAGTGATGAGTGATAAATGTAAAATTCAAGAAGATGATAAAAAAATATTTTAAATTAAAGCGAAAAGATATTGCTATAGTCCAATTTATTATTGAAGGATATGAGGAAATGGCCACGGTAACAACAATAGATCCTCACACCGCAATAATCCAAATTTCAATTATTCCTGATTTTATTTTAGATATGAGCGCTGTCATTAAAGATCTAAAAAATAAATATAAAATGGAAGAAATTAATTGTCCAGAGAAGTAGTCACAGGTATGAACACCGATGCAAGCTACGGGATATTATACCCTCCGCTTCGCGGGATAATTCGACCAGCAAGCCTCAGTGTACTCTGTTTCTGAAGCTTGGGTCTCGTTACAACTTACCGATTCCGACTTGTGACCTTTAGGTTATACGCTTCGCTTTCGGAATTGGTGTTTCACAAAGAAAGACCTCCAATAGGAAAATATTTTTATGTTCATGTTAACACATACTTATTTTTTACAGAAATTTTTAGGTGCGGCAGATGTAAAAAATATTGACTTGGATGTTTATGTTTATAACATTGTCCCGGATTTATTAACAATTCATCCACAAATAAGCTCAAATAGAACCCACAAAATACGAAGGTTTCTGCAAATACCAGCTCAATATCCACGATCGGCTTACGTCATGTTTCATCTCTTAGTCGATGACCTCTCTCACTATGGATATATTTGTTCTAATTGTCAGGAAGAATTCGACTCTAACTCTCAAGGATATTCCTTGT
>CAVQCU010000124.1:0-7040 GCA_963710995.1 uncultured delta proteobacterium | reverse complement strand
CGGGCGAGCAGCAGAGCTGAAAGAGATCGCCCGCATCTGCCGCACGGTACCGAAAAAACCGGCCGAGACATTACAAGAAGCCCTCCAGTCGCTGTGGTTCACCCACATGGCGGCAAACATGGAGGGGCTGAACTCTGCCATCTCCTTCGGCAGGGTGGACCAGTACCTCTACCCCTACTATAAAGCTGACTTGGAAGCGGGCAGGATAACACCCGACAAAGCAAGGGAACTGCTCCTTCTTTTTTCCGCCAAGGCGGTGGAGCACGTATTTCTTCTATCTGAACGCACCAGCGAGTACCACGGCGGCTATCTCGTTGTCCAGGCCGCCATCGTAGGCGGGATCGACCGGGAGGGAACCGACGCCGTAAATGATCTGACCTACCTCTTTCTGGATGTGATGGAACAGTTCGGCCTCCGGGATCCTAACTACCAGGCGCGGGTCCACAAGGATTGCCCCCAGCCCTACCTACGGCGGGTAGTCGACGTGGCCAGGAAGGGAAACGGCGTCCCGGCACTTTTCAACGACGAGGCCTCTATCGGTGCTCTAACCTCACATGGCTATCCCTTGGAGGAGGCGAGAAATTACGCCGTCGTCGGTTGCGTGGAGCTCTCCCTGCCCGGAAAGAGCTTCTTTTCTACCGACGCAGGCCTTTTCAACCTGCCGCTGTGCCTGGAATTGGCGCTGAATCGCGGCAAAAGGTTCGGAAAACTATGGCGCTTGGGAGCAGCTACGGCCGATCCCAGGTCTTTCACAAATATCGATCAGGTAATCGAAGCCTTTAGGGCGCAGGTTGATTTTATGATTGCCCGAATGATAGGCGACCTCCAGATGATGGAAAAAGGAAACCGCGATTATCACCCTACGCCGCTATCCTCCATGCTGGTGGATGGTTGCATCGAAGCAGGGAAAGACGTGACCGATGGCGGTGCTATTTACAACTCCAGCGGCGTACAGGGAGTGGGGGTGGCCGACGTGGCCGACTCTCTGGCCGCCCTCGATGAGGTCGTCTTCCAGCAGAAAAGGTACAAAATGGAGGAGGTGCTTCATGCCCTCTTTAACAACTTCGAGAAGGCGCCCATGCTAAAGGCGGTATTGCAGAAGGCGCCAAAGTTCGGAAACGACAACAATCTACCAGACGACTACGCGAATCTCACAGCAAAGATTTACCATGACGCCCTAGGCAAACATAAAAACATCCGCGGCGGCGATTATGTCCCAGGATTCTACTCGGTAACGTGCCACGTAGCCTTTGGGAAACGAACGCCGGCCCTTCCCAGCGGGAGAGTAGCCGGGGAACCCCTGGCACCCAGCTTGGGACCGTCCAACGGCAAAGACCGCCTAGGACCAACGGCACTACTCAACTCAGTTGCTAAGGTGGACTCCCGGCTTGCCATGAACGGCTATGCCCTCAACCTCCGTTTCGACCCCGAAACCGTCGCCGGAGAAAAAGGGGTGAACATCCTCTCATCGCTCGTAAAGGGCTTCTTCTCTCAGGGGGGCATGGAGATGCAGCTCAACGTCCTGGATCCGGAGATGATGGAGGATGCGCGAAGAAATCCGGGCAAGTATCCGGGGCTCGTCGTGCGTGTGGCCGGATACTGCGCATACTTCGACGACCTCCCCGATTCGACGAAGGCGGAGATCATCACCCGCACCCGCCTGCGGGCATGAGCAGGGCTAATATTAACTCCCTCATGGATACTTAATATTAGTTAAATAAATTATTTTTTCCTTATCAGTAAAACGACAACCTCGACAAAAATGCAAGACTTCAAATAGTAATCGGCAATATAATTGCGATAGATAATCTCTAGTTAATTAGTAGGGATGTTATGCCGATCCACGTAATATCCCAAATGAATGAACAGAAAATATTTTGATTATTGTTTAATATTAAGTTATTAGAATTAAAATTACAGTTCTTGACAAGGGGTGTTATGCCGACAGCATAGCGGCGTTGGGCGCAAGCAGGAGCCGGATAGCACAGATGATACAAGGCACAAATACCTATATGTGGGAGGTATGATTTATGGCGGTTAGAGACAGAGAAGACAAGCTAGGCCTTGGGAAGCTCTCGGTCCGGGAGAAGTATGACATTCTCACGAAGACGTTGTATATCCGGGGCAAGCCTGTGCTTAACGGGCCTTTGGCTGTGCGTATGGCGGATTCTGTTATGATCAGGGCCTTTGGCATGCTGTTCAACCTGGGGAAGAAGGCAGCGAACGATGAAGAGGAATACCGCAGGCTGACTGGTAATTTCAAGCGCATCGGCAACATCGCGCGTAGACTCAAGTTCCTCGGACACGTCAACCGGTTCCTGCTGCGCATGGCAATGCGCATGTCCGTGAACATGCTCGGCAGGCAGAAGCTCTTCGGCCTTGATAATGAAAAAACTAACGTGCGCACAGCGGCTGCCCGGTACTTCACCGCGACCGACTTCTTCGATTTCATGATCGAGGTGGACGACGTCGAGGACGACTGTGTGAAGTTCAGGTTCCTTGAGTGCCCTATCGGTTATGTAAGCGGCGGCGACATAAAAATATGCATGGCCACCAACAAGTGGGACCGGCAGTGCGTACGCATGATGGGCGTGAGGATGTTTATCGAGGACCTCATACCCGAAGGCTCACCCGCATGCTTCGCCCATATTGTCCCGGAAAAGGAAAAAGTGCCTTATAAGTGGCGCAGGTACCCCCGTTTCACCATCTGATGACCGGTGACCGATGGTTCGTGATTTGGAATAATGCACCCAACAAAGGCATTCAAGCGGACGCGGCGGAGCCGCACAGCTGATGTTTGCCGTTGCACCTTTCAGGTGATAATCCTCAATTTACACGACTGCCCTCTACTGAATAGTTGTAGATGAAAGAAATAAAAAATATATTTACTCTACTTCATTCAGCAATATATTCTGAACCTTTTTATCCTCAATACCCAAGTACCGCATCGTTATAGCTGGACTTGAATGATTAAACCGTTTACAAAGTATCTCAAATCCAACGCCATAGGCCGTTCTTTGAACGTATCCCCATGTCTTTCTTAAAGAATGAGCTCCATAGTTACCTTTCAGATTAATTTCACCAACCCACTGTTTGACCATGTTGTTAACGCATTGAACCGTGATAGGACTTTTACCTTTCCGACTTGCGAATAAGGCATCATCATTCATTGGTTTCAACGCCTCAAGATAAATCTGTAAAGGCTTGTGAATACTTTTATTCATCACTAGCATGTTTCTTTTTCCTGTTTTACCTTCTTTGATAATTAACGTATCGCCTACCTTCATACCTTTGACATCACCAACCTTGAGTTTCAGAAGATCACCCGTTCTTAAGCCGTTATTTGTACCCATAACAAAAAGAAGATGATTTCTTGGATTATCAGATAGCAGTTTTGAAATAGCCTGAATATCCTTCATCCTCCTGATAGGGTCAACTGTAATCTTGAAACCCACCTTTGGCTTATTATAGTTTTCGCCTTTTGTCATAATTCATAAAATCTCCTTTCGTTGAATTTTAACTTCTGGTGGAAGGGTGCTAGTGATTTAATATTCAAAATCAAGAGAAGTTTTTAAAAGATATAAAAATTGACTTATAGATTTGAAATGATGGGTGAAACAGTGGATAGCTGAATATTAAGTCTTCTATAAAAATTAAAGTTCACGCATTCAGAATTTTATTTCTTTCTTCCTTCCTGTAAGTGTTAATTGATGAATTCTGAAAATTATGCAACATTACAAACGTTAATAGTTAAAACAGTGTGGCACTGCCGAGAATCCAGGCGGTAAACGGGAAAAACAAGCGTCCCAAGTTTACTAAAATATTATTAGGAGAATCAAAACAAAATGCAATCCATTTGGAAATCACAAGGGGAAAAGCTGCACACACGAAATATAGAAGTAACGACATACTATTATGATGAACAAAGGATGATTGTAGAAGGTTTCCTCAAAGATGATCGTTTCCAGGAATCTCATTCGATGACCGGTGAAAAGTTTCCAAGTGGCGCAGTTCATCACATGGTCATTCGGCTGCTGATTAATTGTTCAAATCTTTTGATTGAGGATATTGATGTCGATCTGATATCTGTTCCAAGGGAAGCGTGCCGTGAAACTATCGGGTGCCTCGCGCCCATAAAGGGCTTGACTATTACCAAAGGCTTTACGGCAAAAGTAAAAAAATTGATTGGAGGCAAAAAGGGCTGCACTCACCTGGAGGAACTTATTCTGGCGATGGCCCCGGCTGCCATCCAAGGATATGCGACATATCAATCAAGGAAACAAGTAGTTTTTGATCCTGATCATGCAAAAATGATCCTTGGATTTCTTGTTAATACATGCCTTGTCTGGCGCGAGGATGGCCCCTTTGTTGAAATGCTCAAAAAAAAGCTCAATATGAAATAGATAAAGATTAGAACACAAAATTGAGAAAAGCTGTTATCACTCAAACATTTCTTCCTGTAATGTTGTTTTTTAATTTTCCCAATTCATTCAACCTTTCAGAGGAAATAATCAAAAAATTGAATTCTAACTCAATATGGTATAAGTATTTGGGGCAGGTCACCTGTGTGTGTAGCTTCAATCCATATAGGAGTCATCCATGAACGATGGATTAGAAAAAAGGAAATTTCAGCGCCTTGAATGCCCTTTGGAAGGCACAATTAAGATTGTACCTGTTAAGGAATCGCCAAATAATCTATCTCCGCTGCATATTAAAAGCCGAAATATTTCAGAAAATGGAATCTGTCTTGAAATAAAACCTATCGAGGTTGAAGGCATCAATTTGCTTTCAGGACTCCCTTTTGCAAGGGAACACCGTATATACATGAACATTGAGCTCATTCCAAATGAACAGCTATTTGAGGCAATAGGAGAAATCCGCTGGTATGACATATCTCGTGATGAATACATCTATCAAGTGGGAGTCGCATTCATAGACATTAAGAACAACGGGAAAGAACAACTTTTAAGATTTTTAAAAACCCATAAAAGCAACAAGGGATATTTTCACAAATTATTTAAATAACCGATTGACCAACCGAAGTCGCTGACTTGTAGATAAAATCAACAAGCACTTCTTCCTGTAAGAAACAAATCGTCAATCTTCGTAAATATGCAAGCTTGATATGTTTTCTAGAGAAGGAAGAAAAGATGATTAAATTTGCTTTAAGAAAACTGTTACTGTTTTCTATGCCACTGTGCATTCTGATCGTTTTTTTGTATCAGTTGGTGAATGTGGTGAAGCACAGACTGATTATTATGCAACAGTAGCGAAATGGACATCTTATAAAGATGTTTACAGTTGGCTTGAAAAGAATTTCACTTACGATTATGAAAGAAAAGGTCGTTATGGTAAAGAACCCCTGAGCCCAGCCGAAATGTTCAGGATCAAAAAAGGTGCATGCTTCGATTCCGCAAATTTTGTTATAGATGCGCTTAACAGAATCAACCATGAATATAAGGCAAGATCGGTATTTATTAAAAACAAGTTGGGACCTCCTCATCACTGGGTTACTGCTTTCACAATGGATGGCAAGTTATTCATAATGGACTATGGCACGAGTGAACATTGGGGAGCTATGAGGGGAATTCATGGGCCATATAAATCTTTAAGCGATTATCAGGATTTCTTATTCTCCTTAAGGGTTAAGGGTTTCTCGGTGGAAGAGGTTGAGTTCAGAGACATTATCCTGCACTAAAAGTTGTGGCAATCTATAATGAAAAAGGAAGAGATTAGACACGGAAACACTATAATGGACAAAACAGAGTTGCTGGAAATAATCAAAAAAATACTAAAGACAGATGTTGATCTGGACTTTTTATTGGAATTTCCGGAAAGTGATTTGGAAACGCTGGTGGTGTGCATAAGAGAACGGTTTGATCAATTAAGCATTAAGCAACAGTAAAGGGGACTTTGTATGAATAAGATTGACGTGATTAAAGCACTTGCCGAGAAGAAAAATCTAACGGGAAAACAGGCGACGGAGATAGTTGATTTAATGTTTAAAGTGTAGCGTGGCAGATTATAAGAAAAGATGGAACAAAAAGATTCCTTGAATCATCTATATCGTTACAAAAAGATTCATCAGGTAACCCGAGCGGGTTCCGGGGAGTCACTCACGATGCCACCGAACGCAAGCAAGTAGAGGAGGCACTGCAAAAAGCTCATGACGATCTGGAATCCCAGGTGACATTACGAACGGCTGAGTTGTCCAAAGCAAATGAGTTACTGCAAGCAGATATAGTGGAACGTAGGAAGGCAGAGGAGGAACTTAAGCAGACCCTCGAAATTCTCAGAAAGTCTGTCGGCACGACCATTCAGGTCATGGTATCCGCTGTAGAGATGAGAGATCCCTATACAGCAGGTCATCAGATCAGAACAGCGGATCTTGCCAGGGCTATTGCCACAGAGATGGGGTTACCCAAAGATAAAATTGATGGAATCCGCATGGCAGGTTCTATTCATGACATCGGGAAATTATCGATCCCCGCGGAGATATTGTCTAAGCCTACCAAACTGACAGACATTGAATTTTCTCTGATAAAAGAACACTACCATAGTGGATATGAGATGCTGAAGGATGTGGAATCTCCCTGGCCGCTGGCACAAATCGTTTATCAGCACCATGAACGGATGGACGGATCCGGCTATCCAAGAAATCTGAAAGGGGTTGAAATTATTATAGAGGCCCGCATTATGGCTGTGGCTGACGTGGTGGAAGCCATGGCCTCCCATCGGCCCTATCGTCCCGGCTTAGGAATAGATGCGGCAATGGCCGAAATAGAAAAGAATAAAGGAACCCATTACGATAATACTGTCGCGGATGCCTGCCTAAAATTATTTCGGGAAAAAGGCTATCAGCTTAAATAAGATGGAGAAACCAATCCCTACATATTTCAAATGGTAATCCTCAATTATGACAAATGCCCATTACTGAAACTAAGTAGGTGCAAGAAATAATTCTTACGGTTCGGGAACCGGATTTTTCTTTCTTTCTTTCTTTCTTTCTTTCTTTCTTTCTTTCTTTCTTTCTTTCTTTC
>CAVQCU010000123.1:0-12130 GCA_963710995.1 uncultured delta proteobacterium | reverse complement strand
CTGGGATAAGACTCTTGGCTGAGTGGTGCGCTATGTGTCCTGTGTTAAAGTGGTTCTCCTGGTGGATATGACCGTAAAAGACCGTTACGTTTTTATACGGCATGAGAAGATCGATGGCTTTGGAGCCGTCGCGCGTCCACCAGTCCCAGTCGGGGTAGAGATCGAATAGCGGCCGGTGTGTAAAAACCACAATGCGGGAATCCTTTTTCAGTTTGCCGATGTCCTCACTCAGCCATTGAAGCTGGGCGTTGCCGATACTTGACGTAGGATCCGACACGTTATCGATGACGATGAAATGGACGCCTTTGTGGTCGAATGTGAAATATGTTTTTCCGAAATATTCCTGGTATGCTTCGCCTTTATCCAGCGCGGCATCATGTTCGCCCGGAAGGATCTTAATGTTTTTTACCTTCAGGCCATTTATGATATCGCGCGCTTCACCGAGCCACTTCCTTCTTTCTTTCGGGTCATCGTTCGTATGCGTAATGTCTCCGGTGACTACCACAAAATCCGGCTGAATTTCTAATTTGTTTACCGCAGCAATAGCCTTCTTGAGAGTGCCGGTTGAATCGGGATTAAACTTGGCGTCGTTGAACCCCCAGTGAGTATCGGACAACTGCACAAAATAAAATTCCTTTTCCGCGGCTTCGGAAGTAATATCTGATCCTAAAACCAGCACCGCGCTGCCTAAACCGACAAGCTTTATAAAATCTCTTCTATTGATGTCCATGGCCTGCTCCTTAAATTGAAATAGAATATTTATTAAACTTTAGTTTTACAGCACACGCATATTATCAAGAAGTCCCTCAGGATAAACACTTGTAAGGATAAAAATGACTGTAGCAGTAGCCTTGAGGATCGCTCTGACTCAGTTCGGTATCTATTAAGCATTGCCCAATCATATGCTTTGAAGTCTCCTCATAGTCCGGCCGCTTTTCCTCCTTTTTCTTGCACTTCATGCAGATGGCATCATGGCCGTAACAAGACAAGATTCTCAGATCCTTGGCAGTTAATCCCTTGTGGCATCTTGGGCATTCTGTAGTACAAAAAAGTTTTTCCTTCCAGTTATCGGACATATCTATTTTCTCCTCTATGCTAAAATATTCAGGAAAAGCGTGGAACATCGTATATAACTAATCTATTATGATAAAATTGAATTTACAATAATGGTTGTTATGTAGGTTAGCAGTAGGTTAAACCTACTATTTCTTTATACTGTTAGTTTATATGCTATAAAATGGGGTAATTAATTTGCTTCTGATGTTCAACCATTGTTGTAAAAAAAGGAGGATAATATAGACATCTCTTAATTTGTTACTATATTATGAGAAAAGCGGCACGGGTAGTTCTATTATATTGCCTATACATTATTAAATAAAACGAGGTCTTTAGGTGAAAATAATTGTTTGCATCAAACAAGTGCCGGGTATAGCGGATGTTAAAATAAACCCGGAGACCAATACACTAATCCGTGAAGGCATATCCAGCATTATCAATCCCTTTGACATGTACGCTATTGAAGAAGGTCTTCGTATTAAAGAAAAATTTGGTGGCAAAGTTACAGTTATTTCAATGGGCCCGCCGCAATCAATTAATGCGCTCAAGGAAGCCATCGGAATGGGGGCGGATGAGGCTATCCAACTTTCCGACCGCGCCTTTGCCGGTTCGGACTCATGGGCGACAGCATATACTCTGGCTCTGGCAATAAAAAAATTGGGTGACTTCAATATAATTTTGTGCGGCAAGCAAGCCATCGACGGCGATACCGGGCAGGTAGGCCCGGGCATTGCCAGCCAACTAGGCATTACTCAGCTCACTTATGTTTTCAAGATCATCAAAATGGAACCGGAGGCCGGCACTATTACAGTAGAGCGCCTATTGGAAGAAGGTAGAGAGATCCTTGCCGCTAAATTGCCCGCTCTACTTACCGTGGTGAAAGATATCAATCAGCCGCGCGCAACTACACTTTTCCACATTCGCCGCGCATCCTCGCTTTCCATTCCCACTTGGACTGTCGCCGATTTACCCGGAGTGGATCCTTCAAGATTAGGTCTAAAGGGCAGCCCGACACAGGTGATAAAGATTTTTAGCCCACCCAAACGCGAGGGAGTTTTGGACTTGATTAAGGCCGATAGTGTCGAGCAGTCTGCAGCGATACTGGCTGATAAAATTATCGCGGAAAAAATTCTATAAGGAGAAACCATGCCCCTGCTGGAAATAGATAAAGACAAGTGCATCGGCTGCGGCGGCTGTGTTGAAGCCTGCCCGTTGGGAGCGCTTAGTCTGGTGGATGATTTGGCAGTGGTTAACGATAAATGCACGGCCTGCGGGGCATGCCTGCTTGCATGTCCGGTGCATGCTCTCAATCTGCCAGAAGCGTTACCGCAAGAAGTTGCAGTGAATCTTGTGGCATACAGCGGTGTGTGGGTTTGGATAGAACAGTTCCATGGACGGATAGGCAGCATTTCTATAGAGATGCTGGGCCAGGGCCGAAAGCTGGCCGACCAGCGCAAAGTTGCGCTCACTGCGTGTGTGCTGGGTCACAATGTGGAACATATTACAAAAGAAGCCATTTCTTTCGGTGCAGATCGTGTTTTTTGGGTGGATGACGAAAGCCTTGCCGCTTACAGTACAGCGCCCTATGCGAGCACACTGATTAGTTTGATTCGAGAGTATAAGCCAGAGATATTTCTGTTAGGCGCAAGTTCACGTGGCCGCGATCTTGCCGGTTCAGTAGCTTCTGTTCTCTACACAGGTCTCACCGCTGATTGCACCGGCCTTGATATTGATCCGGAGAACGGATTATTGCTACAGACGCGCCCGGCTTTTGGCGGCAATATCATGGCTACAATCATTTGTGCCTATCATCGTCCGCAGATGTCCACCGTGCGCTATCACGTATTTGAGATGCCCATTGCTGATTCCCGGCGTCAGGGACAGGTTATTCCAATAAAAGCCGCCATGAGTGCAGAGCAAATTACAGCGCATGTAATAGATTCCATCCTGGAAAAAGATGAGATTAAATTAGCTGATGCCCGCATCATTGTGTCAGGTGGACGTGGTGTGGGTGGTCCGGCCGGTTTCGAGACGATCCGTAAATTGGCCGAAGTATTAGGCGGCGCAGTGGGCTCATCGCGCCAGGCTGTGGATGCAGGATGGATATCTTATGATCATCAGGTAGGACAGACTGGCCGCACGGTGCGCCCCGACCTGTATATTGCCTGCGGTATTTCCGGTCAAATACAGCATCTGGCAGGCATGAAGACATCTAAAGTAATTGTCGCCATAAATAAGAATCCCGATGCGCCTATTTTCAATGTTGCCAATTATGGCATTGTGGGTGATTTGTTCCAGATTGTCCCGGCATTGACGGAACAATTTAAAAAGAAGCTACACAAATAACATGTCGCGTAGAGCAAATTTTAATTCCATTTATAAGTCATTTATCTAATAGAGTAGTGGTAGGCATCGCCTACCATTCCCCTTACAATTAATCAGTATTGTTTTCATTCATCTCTTATATTAATTTGCAATCGAATAATTAAGTCCACAAGTATGAATGACGTTAAGAATGATCGTCATCTGATTAAAAATGAAAAATCATAAAAAAGAAAGGAGAACAGGAATATGAAGGTTCTAATAGTTTATTACTCGATGTATGGTCACATATACAAAATGGCTGAAGCAGTGGCTGAAGGTGTAAAACAGGTTAAAGACGCCGAAGTGAAAATGTATCGTGTGCCGGAAACTTTGCCGGATGACGTTTTGAAAAAAATGGGCGCACTAGACTTTCAAAAGAAAACTGCTCATATCAATGTTTGTGCTGCGGATGATTTGGTTTCTGCTGATGCAATTATATTCGGCACACCGACACGTTTCGGTAATATGTGCGGTCAGATGCGCCAATTTCTCGATTCCACCGGAGGGATTTGGGCCAAGGGGCTTCTTGTCAGTAAAGTAGGAAGTGTCTTTACCAGTTCTGCAACACAGCATGGCGGCCAAGAATCAACAATCCTCAGTTTCCATACTACACTACTTCATCAAGGAATGATCATCGTAGGTCTGCCTTATGCTTTTGACGGGCAAATGCGCATTGATGAAATTACAGGTTCATCTCCTTATGGCGCCTCAACAATTGCCGGCGGTAATGGTGAAAGAATGCCCAGCGAAAATGAACTGAATGCAGCAAGATACCAGGGTAAGCATGTTGCTCAAATTGCCGCAAAACTTGCGCATTAAGATCAATAGAAGCTCACCGCCACAAACTACGGGGAATGTATGAGGTATATTACTCAATTTAAGTGAAAAATAAGATTACAACGATTAAATAATTGTTTGGCAGTTAACACAATATAACAATCAATTAAAGGAGGAAATTTATGAATCCAAATACACAGGATCAGCAATGGCAGGAGTTACAGTTTCGTATAGATAGATTAGTTGGCCATTTTCTGAAAGAGGATTTTCCTGCTATTGAATACAAAACACGCATTGCCGGTCTCCTGCAATCACCTCCGAAATATGATGAACAAAATGTTGAAGAAATATCATAAAAAAATATGATTAAAGTTAAGAAAGGAAGGTGGATGAAATGATTGGAGAAAAAATAAGAAACGCGATGAATGAACAGATCAAACATGAAATGGAATCGTTCTACATCTATTTATCGATGACCGCCTATTTCCATGCGCAGAATCTTGACGGCATGGCACACTGGATGCGTTGCCAGGCGCATGAAGAAATGATCCACGCCATGAAGTTTTATGATCACATCCTCGACAGAGGCGGTCAGGTAACGCTTTTGGATTTAAAGCAGATCAAAACAACATGGAAAAAACCACTGGAGGCTTGGCAGGATGCCTATGAGCATGAAAAGTTCATTACCGGCAAGATCAATAATTTAACCAAAATATCCCGTGAAGAAAACGATTACACCTCTGAACCGCTGCTTTCCTGGTTTCTAAATGAGCAGATTGAAGAAGAAAAAAACACGGAAAAAGTTTCTCGCGAACTGGCGATGGTGGAAACATCAAAAGAAGGTATCCTGATGCTGGACAGGGAATTAGCCACACGTATATTTGTAGCAGGATCACCGCTTGATCCGGCTGCTTACAATGTTGTTGCATAATGCCGCTGAACAATTAAGGATACTGGCCTTAGTTTAGGAGTAACCGGTCATCTGAACACTTACTGAAAGAGAAAAAAATTATGAATCTTTCCGAAAAGATTTTGGAGGAAAATGCATCAGCCAAACACGGACAATTAATGAAGCTGATGGGTCGAAATCATAAAAACGATCATGCATTTTATGATGAAACCCATTTCCGTAATATGTTGCGGTTAAAAAGAATGCGCACCGAGCGTTCCAAAAAACCTTTTCTCCTGATACTTTTAGATATTTCCAAACTCATGGTTAAATACTGTCAGGAAGAAACCATCGCGAGCATTAAGACAACATTGTTTCCCTCTTTGCGTGAAATTGATATTCGTGGCTGGTATCATAAACATCACACCATCGGTATTATTTTCACGGAAATAACAGCTGAGCAAGACACTTTTATCGATTTAGTCATTCATAAAATATATAATCGCTTCTATGAAAGACTCGATCCCTGCTGGATTGATAACATTGAAATTTCATTCCATCTTTTCCCGGAAGACGGCGGCAGTGGTTCATTTAATGACGAAACATTTAATATTAATCTATACCCCGATCTGACCAAACGAAATTTAAGCAAAATGTTTTCCCTGGCAGTGAAAAAAGTAATCGATGTAACCGGAAGTGGACTAGCACTGCTTTGCTTCTTTCCTATTTTTCTTATAATTGCCGCAGCCATCAAAGCTACTTCCCCGGGACCAGTATTTTTCAAGCAGGAAAGAGTCGGCTTCAACGGCAAAACTTTTGCCCTCCTCAAGTTCCGGTCGATGAAAACAAATTGCGATTCGGCTCAACATCAAAACTATATTAAAAAATACATTTGTGAACAAAACAACGCCGCTGTGAAACCCGGCGTTTTCAAACTAACCAATGATTCGCGCATTACGCCCATCGGTCATTTTTTGCGCAAATCAAGCCTTGATGAACTTCCGCAATTAATCAATGTTTTAATGGGAGACATGTCTCTGGTTGGCCCGCGCCCCCCTATTCCTTATGAATGCGAGCTCTATGATATCTGGCACCGCCAGCGTCTCTTGTCCTGCAAGCCAGGCATTACTGGACTATGGCAAGTCATGGGTAGAAGCCGGACAACTTTTAATGAAATGGTACGTCTTGACCTAAAATATATTCGTGAGTGGGATTTATGGTTGGACATCAAGATTCTTTTTATGACACCGAAGGCCGTCGTAAACGGCTCCGGTGCTTTATAAAAGAACAGAGTCCTGCCTTGTCATTTGTCATGATTTTGGAAGGGTAGGTTTATCCTACCACTAACCTATAGAACAACCCATATGGTAAATTCAACAAAATCATATAATTTATAGGAAAAAAGGGAGGATTTTATTATGTTTGCACCAAAGAAAATATTAGTGCCGACGGATTTTTCAGTTTATGCAGATAACGCGTTAAAACAGGCGATAGACATTGCCAAACAAAATAAATCCAGAATTTATCTTTTTCATGTCATTGATGACGGGTTTCAACAGTGTGCAGTTGATTATTGTCTAAATGAGGGCGATGTTCAGAGGATACTAAAAGAAAGCATAAAAAACGCACAAGATAAACTGCAACAGGAAGTTAAAAAGATCACTGATAGCAACTCTAAGATCGAAATTGTTTATGATGCTAAGCGTGGCATTCCGTACGAAGAGATTCTCAAAGAACAAGAAGAAAAAGGCATTGATTTGATCGTCATTGCCTCACATGGAAAAACAGGTATTTTGAAAAATTTGCTGGGCGGCGTTGTCGATAAAGTTGTAAAAAGGGCTAAATGCCAGGTATTGCTTGTCAGGAGCTAATTTTTGGTTATGCCAATTCTAGATCAAGGGCCTCTTTCTTTGAAGAGGGAATCATTAGAGTAACAAAATTTCGATGCATTCTGGTAGTAAAAAACAAGAGTAACTGAATGACCATATCTTTGGCTTTACTGTATATTGCACTGGGAATATTGTCCGGTTTTTTAAGTGGATTAATCGGCATAGGGGGCGGTACTATCATTGTGCCGTTTTTGATCATTATTTTTGGCCTTTCCCAGAAAATGGCCCAGGGAACAACTCTGGCATTATTAGTTCCACCAATAGGCATACTTGCCGCGTGGACCTATTATAAACAGGGATATGTTGATTTTTCCATTGCTGGTTTAATCTGCATCGGATTCATATTCGGCGGATTAATGGGTGCCAAATTAGCCACCAATATATCTAATCAAACTCTGGAAAGAATTTTTGGTGTTGCGTTGTTGATCATTTCAATAAAAATGATTTTCTCAAAGTAAAAATCGGTCAAAGTATTGATTGACAATTAGATGAGGAAGGATGCTGCATTTTAAAAAGGAGATATTATGGAATCGGGTTTTTCATCTCTAACCCAAGTGGCTGCGACGTTGTTTGGACTTGTGTTGTATCGCTTCTTCTTTGCCGCCTCAATATCATCTTTGATTTTAAAATGGGATGAATTGGTGGATGACTTTATTCAAACTTTAAAAAGGAGGTAATTGTTTTGAATTCAGACGGTAATACACAGAATTATCCAATTGTCAAAACGGCGCAAGTTGCCTTCGAAAAAGGAGATATCACGCCAATACTGAAGTGGGTGAAAAAAGAGAAGGTAAAGGAAATTAAAGACCTTTTTAAGAAGACATTAATAGTCAGAAATCAAGGAAGAGAAGCTCAAGACATTGCCGATAAGTATTTTTTGGAAACACTTGTCAGGGTGCACCTTGCCGATGAGGGCGAGCCATATACTGGCTTAAAACCTGCGGGAGTTGTTGAAGCAAATAAAGTTTTAGAGACTATGTCAATAGACGCACTAGTTAAGCTTATTACCGAAGAGGCCACAAAGAGCATTCGCGTACGTTTTGCTAAAGTAAAAGAAGTTGGAAAACATGCAGATTATAGCATAGAGGCTAGTCGTGAGTATGCGGAAGCATATGCTGAGTTCACTCATTATGCGGAATTGTGCATCTTGATGCTACAGTCCATTCATAATATCATTACGGGACGCACATCGATAATTCAGAGTGAATATTAAGAAACACTCTTGCATGGAAAGTTGTTCGAGTTTATAATCATACAAAATAAATAAATGCTTCTTGTTACAAGAAAGTAAAGCGAGCATGACAAATCCTCTGCCTAAGAAAAACAAAAATATTCTCTTTACGGCATTAGTGATATTTTTCTCAGCATCCACTTTAATTATTATCCTGGGCTATAATATTTATCAGAATCAGAAAACATACATCAATAATGCTGCCAGTCAGCAGCTTACCGCGATTGCCGAACTTAAAGTCTGGGAAATCAATAATTGGCGTAATGAGCGCATCGGTGACGCAAGCGTAATCTATAAAAATAATGTATTTGCGTCCGATGTAATGCAATATTTCAACAATTCTTCATCTTTGGAGGCAAAAAAAAGTATTTTGTCATTACTTTCTGCAACACAAAAATCATATCAATATAAAAACATATTACTTCTCGACAAAAAAAAGAAATTTAGATTGGCTTTAAATAAATACGATTATGATTTTGGTAAGGTTCATTCTGATGTAATCAATGATGCTGTCGGGGAAAACAATATTGTATTTAGCGATTTTTATAAGGATAACAAAACTGGTAGTGTTCATCTATCCATGGCAATACCGATTGTCATTTTTCAAAAGGGAAACACAATGCACATTGGTACTGTAATGATTATTCTCGATCCCAATATACGTTTATACCCTACGATTAAATTATGGCCTGTGCACAGTGAGACGGGAGAGGCATTGCTTGTGCATCGTGAAGGTAACGACGTCGTGTATCTCAACAAGTTGCGTTACATTAATAATATACCTTTAATGATGAAATTTCCGTTAACTGAATTATCCTTACCTTCCGTTAAGGCAGTACTTGGCTGGAAAGGTGTTGTTTATGGAACAGATTATCGTAAAAAAAGTGTTCTTGCGGTAATTAAAGCCGTCCCAAATACTACGTGGTTTCTTATTGCTAAAGTCGATACGGAAGAAATATACGCGCCCTTAACGGCGCGCTTTTGGGCGACTGTATTTTTCATCATAGTCAACATATTGGTTCTTGGAGTTATTGTCGCTTATATCTGGCGTTATCAGCAGGCGAAATATTACCGCAAAAAATATGAACTGGAAGATAAAAGAGCTTTTTTATATGCCCGAAGTCTCATTGAAGCAAGTCTCGATCCTCTGGTGACCATCAGCCCTGAAGGAAAAATTATGGATGTCAACGAATCGACGGAATTGATAACAGGTCTATCCAGAAAAGAATTGATCGGTAGTAATTTTTCCAATTATTTTACTGAGCCCGAAAAGGCTAACGAAGGATATAAACTTGTATTTGAGAAGGGCATTGTCCGGGATTACCCCCTGTCCATCCGCAATGTTTCCGGAAAAATTACAGAAGTATTATACAATGCCTCTTTATATAAAAACGAGGTCGGTGAAGTGCAGGGTATTTTTGCTGCGGCCCGTGATATAACAGAAATAAAACGTATAGAGCAAGCTCTGAAGGCAACACATGATGAATTAGATCTACGAGTAAAAGAAAGAACAAAAGAATTACAAATAGCCAATGAAGCTCTGCAATCCGAAATAGAAGAACGTAAAGAAGTTGAAAAGCTCATTGAACTGCGGACAAAATTATTGGAAGTGACGAATAAAGAGTTGGAAAGTTTCAGTTACTCAGTTTCTCACGACTTGCGTGCTCCGCTGCGCGCCATTGACGGATATACAAGGATGATTCTCCGGGATCAAAGAGAAAAGCTCAATGATGATGCCAAACGTAAATTTGATTTGATTAGAAACAATACTCAAATTATGGGTAAGTTAATTGACGATTTGCTTTCGTTCTCGCGTTTGGGACGGTTGGAACTTAATATGTCGAGGCTTGATATGGAAAGTTTAATCAATGATGTATGGATGGAGTTGCAGATTATTAATCCCGATAGAAAGATTAATTTAAAAATCAAAAATATTCCGCCGGGTTGGGGTGACCGTACACTAATTAAACAAGTGTATTCTAATCTTTTATCCAATGCCGTAAAATATACAAAATTTAAAAGTAAAGCGTATATGGAAACCGGTGGATACACGGAAAGGAATGAAAATATTTACTATATAAAGGATAATGGAGTCGGTTTTGATATGGAGTATTATGATAAGTTGTTTGGAGTATTTCAGCGTTTGCACAGCGCAGACGATTATGAAGGCACGGGGGTAGGTTTGGCTATAGTTCAGAGAATAATTCATCGCCACGGAGGCCGTGTTTGGGCTGAAGGAAATGTTGATGAAGGCGCAACTTTTTATTTTACACTGCTTCAAAAGGATTAATAAATATGGACAATCCGGAAATAGTAATAGTTGAAGATAATTATCATGATTTAGAGATGATTAAGGACGCTCTCCACGAATTGAAAATCAACAAAAAAGTATGTATTCTGCGAGATGGCGTGGAAGCGACAAAACACTTTTTTAATTCCGCAGGCAGCTTAAATTTTAATATCAGTACTTTACCAAAACTAGTTCTATTGGACCTAAAATTGCCGAAGATAAATGGTCTAGAGGTACTGAAGGCGTTAAAAATGAATGAAGGAACCAAGTCTATACCGGTAGTTATTTTTACTTCATCGAATGAAGAACGTGATCGGGTTGACAGTTACAATCTTGGAGCTAACAGCTATCTAGTAAAACCACTGGATGCCGATGAATATTTCGCCTATATAAGAGATATTATTAAGTACTGGGTTGGGATGAATTTCACAGCGCAATAAAGAATTAATCACGGGGAGGTATTTGGCAATGACTGATAAATTACATATTTTAATTCTGGAAGATATGGCCGCTGACGCTGAATTAATGGAAGATGAATTAAAGCAGGCAGGATTTAAATTTGATGCCAAAAGAGTTGCCGGTAGATCTGCGTTTATCAAAGAACTGGAAGAATTTTCACCGGATTTGATTCTTGCCGACTATTCTCTCCCTGGTTTTGATGGCCGGACAGCGCTGAAAATCGTTGTGGATAAATCCGTTGATATGCCCTTTATATTTGTTTCCGGAGCATTGGGCGAGGAATTGGCTATAGAATTGCTGAAAAAAGGGGCGACAGATTATGTATTGAAAAATAAACTCTCTCGACTTGTTCCTTCAGTTAAGCGTGCGCTTAACGAATTGGCTGAGCGTAATGAGCGTAAAAAAGCAGAGAATGAATTGCGGCTGAAATCAAAAAGTCTGGAAGAGGCAAATATCGCCTTGAAGGTATTATTACAGCACAGGGAAGATGACAGAAAGGCAATGGAAGAAAAAATTATAACCAATGTGAAAAAACTCGCTCTTCCCTATATCGAAAAACTAAAGACGCTTAAATTAAATGAAAATCAGCTAACTTATGTAAAAATAATAGAAGATCACCTTAAAGATATCATCTCGCCTTTTCTACGCAATCTAACAACAGAACATTTGGATTTTACTCCGCGAGAGATTCAAATTACATCATTGGTTAAGGAAGGCAGAACGACAAAAGAGATTACCGATTTCTTGAATATATCGGCAACCGCTGTTGATTTTCACAGAAAGAATATCCGGATGAAGCTCGGTATCAAAAATAAAAAGACCAATCTCCGCTCGTTTCTGCTTTCCATGCCGTCAAAAATTAATTAAATAAGAGACTTTAAATTACAATCCTCTCAATATTCGGTTCTATAAAAGAATAAATACAAAATATATTGATTTGATCGTTATTTTTTCTGGTTATATCTGATGCAAGAAGTAATGACTGTAAAGAATACTGTTCAAACTTGCCTAAAATTACACAGTAGTTTTTACCTGCCAATTATCTATCATTTTATTCTCATTGTCATTTGTCTCCTTGTTAGGTATCTTTACAAAAAAATAAATGAAGATTTGATAAAATATCTAGAAGTGGCAAACTTAAATTTTGCCTTGTAGTCGTAGAAGTACTCTGTGTG
>CAVQCU010000122.1:0-10029 GCA_963710995.1 uncultured delta proteobacterium | reverse complement strand
CACGCTCATTGAGCCTTCGCCCTATGACGATGTCACGCGCGCTCCTGCGCCTTCTGGTGGAAACAATAGTGTCCTATTAAAGTACGGTGTGTTTGTCGCGCAGCTTGCCCGAGAGCGCGGCACGCAAGTATCCGATTTCAACACTCCGCTGACCGCCGTCCTAGAGACGTTCACGGAACAATCGCCGGATCTCGCACCGCAGGTCATTCCTGACCGTGTTCACCCACAGCAGGGTGGTCATTGGGTCATGGCGGAGAGCCTGCTCAGAACCTGGAATGCGCCATCGCTTGTCACTTCCGTCGTAATCGATGCCGGAACAAAACCGAGCGCAGATTGTGCGAACACGGATGTCACCGGCCTCGACCGCGCCAAGGGGAAGATCACCACTCGGGTCAGTTGGCTGCAGGCTGACAAGGCCTTGCCCCTTCCGTTCCCGCAGCCTGAAGTCGATCCTGTGCTCGCGCTCACCCTAAAATATTCCGACATCGTGTCGGCACTTGACCAGGAAACGCTGCAGATTCGCGACCTCACCGCCGGGGTGTACGAGTTGCAATACGTACTGGTCGAAAGGTGCTGCGCCAATAAACAAAACGTATTGTTTCTTTTGCCCCAGTGTTGTCGCTATTGAAAGTCACGACTTTTTCCGCAACCGAGGGGCGCGTCAACAAATCATTGTTAATGGCCTGCTGTAAATTTTGCCGGGAAAACAAACCAAAAGGCTTAACCGAAATTCTGTCTCGCGAAGGCGCGAAGTCCGAGGCATAATCATTCATATCTTTCCGCCTTGATAATAAATCCACTTTAGGTGACAAATGATAAATGAAGTTGCCCTTCGATATTTCAGCGCCGGCAAGATTTTGGGCAATTGTCCTGAACACCAAATCATAAACGCTGTGTGAATCCTTAAAGCGAACCTCCATCTTGGCCGGATGAACATTGACATCAACATCTTCAGTCGGCAGATCAAGAAACAACACCGCGGCAGGATAGCGCCTCGGCTCAATAATCTGACGGTATGCCGACAAAACAGCATGAGTTACACTGTTATCGCGGACAAAACGTTTATTGACAAATAAATATATACTTTTGGAATTTGATTTCGTGAATTCCGGACGTGAGATGAATCCCGTCAAACTGAGATTTTCTTTTTGCGCGTTTATGAAGACGCGATGATTGGAAAAATCTTCACCCATGACCATGGCAATGCGTTCGGAGGCATTCCTGACCTGGGGCGTGGCAAATGCATCGCGTCCATTAACATTAACTTGAAAGCTGATCTCCGGATGGGCCAGGGCTAGGCGGGTTATCGCGTCCAAACATAAACCCTGTTCTGTGGATTCTGTTTTTAGAAATTTCCTGCGCGCGGGAACGTTGGCAAATATTTTGGTCACCGATATTTGCGTACCGGCGGGACATCCCGCGGGAGCTACTTCCTGTATTTTTCCAGCGTCCAGTGTGGCTCTCGTTCCGGCTAAATCATCTTTACGCCGTGTTAATAGCTCTACCCTGGCAATAGATGCAATGCTGGGCATGGCTTCTCCGCGGAAACCAAACGAAGCTACACTGTAAATATCTTCAAAGTTATAAATTTTACTGGTGGCATGTCTTTCAAACACCAGCGCCACATCTTCGCGTTCGATTCCCGAACCATTATCAATCACTTTAATCGATTGGCAGCCGCCCTTTTCTAATTCCACCCGGATATCGCAGGCTCCGGCATCAATAGAATTTTCCACCAGTTCCTTAACGATAGACGCCGGTCTTTCCACCACTTCACCGGCAGCGATCTTATTGGATATTTCCGAAGATAAAACAACAATTCGTTTAGACAAACTTTATTTCCTTTCTATAACACCATTTTGCTTTCAAAGGATAACGCGACGGCAAGGAAGAGGCTCCGCAGGCGTATTTCTAATACGTTGAGGAAGCCGACGACGATGCCAACAAAGTTAGCCAAAGAAAGCAAATTGGTTTTCATTAATCCAAGACAATCACAACCTTGCACTGTTTCAAAAAAGTAGCGCTCTCAGCCGATAATCCAATTTTTTGAGCATCTGCATTGCTGATGATAATATCAGATTTACCGGGACCGCTTGTTCTCACAGCCTTTACCGTTATTGGATTGACTGTTACGCGATGATTGGTCTGTGCCGCTGTAAGGTCACGAGTATATCCGCTTATTTCTTGCTTTTCTGCATATTCACGGTCAACATTGGCTAATCCATAAACTTCCTTGCCTTCTTCATCAAAGATTCTGGGGAACATTGCCGGACGTGCTTGAATACCGCGAGCATCAACAACCATGCCGGTGTAAACAACAGATACAGATGGAGACTCGGAAGCTTTTACAGCCGGAGCAGGTATTGATTCAATCGGAGCAGGCGCTGCAGGTGGCTTTGCCATGGCCAACGGCATAATTATCTGAGCCAAGTTACCGTAAAGAGGCATCCTCAATCTGACTTCGGCTGTACCATCAGGCAGGTATTGATAATCAACGATTAAAGCTCCTTTCACCAGACCATTGACTTGCGTATCAATAACATCGCTCTCCACGGTAAAATCTTTCACCGAGGTTGACGAATCAACTTGTACACCTTTGGTGATTTCCAGCAAATTACGCAAGGCATTTGCCTGAGCCGCACGCAGAGCTATCGGACGGGTATTTATCTTGCCTGCCAATTTTTCAGGTGGAGCGCCAATACCGACCACTTCAATATAACCTGCCGACCAATTAACGTTGCCTTGACCAATCTTATCCACCCAGTCGGACGCGCTGACCTTATCCTGACAAATACCGATCCCTGTAAAAAAAAGCAGTAAACTTATAATAATTACTACAGATGTTAATCTTGATTTCATAATGTCCCTTTGGAAATTTTCGAAAACTGAGTGGAGCCCCCTCTACGGCAGAAGCCAGAGGATCCCTATTATAATGAGACCCAAGCTTCAGAAATAAAGTGCACTGAAGCTTGCAGTCGAATTATCCCGCGAAGCAGAGGCTAACGCGACCTCCCGCGATTTACGGCGCATTTCTTCGCCATCTAGATTCGTAGAATTCCAAATCGCGGGATAGACTTGAAACAAGTTGAATTTCATTAAATTTTGCGGTTAAAAATAACAAAATATCTGCCATGTTGCAATAAGAATTAATATCTGCTTTTTACCAATGAAGTGTTTAATAAACAATATCATTCAGTATTCGTTCGTTTACCTCCGCAGCAAACTACGGGTAATGCACACGATATCTAATTCACTTTTGTGAAGGGATATTGTTATTACGCAGCAGATCGCCAAACTGATCAAGCGCAATAGGCTTACTGAAATAAAAACCCTGCATCTCATCGCAGATAAGATCCCGCAAAAAGTCCTTCTGCTCTTGCGTTTCCACACCTTCGGCCACAACGGTAAGCTTGAGAGTTTTGCCCATGGTAATGATCGCTTGGGGAATCGCTTTGTCCTTAGAATCTTGCGGGAGGTTACGAATGAAGGACTTGTCCAGCTTGATCGTGTCGATAGGGAAGTTTCTGAGCTGAGTTAGAGAAGCGTAGCCTGTGCCGAAATTATCGATGGCTAGCCGCACGCCCATTTTCTTGATATTGGTCAGCACCTCAATTAGGCGCGCAGGATTCTGCATTACCATACTTTCCGTGATTTCCAATTCCAAAAGATTTGGCGCCATGCCGGAATCCACCAACGCGGCTTTAATATCTTTTAATAAGTTGTCGTCCATGAGTTGGCGAAGCGATAAATTTACCGCCGTACAGACAGGTGGCAGGCCCTGGCGTTGCCAGGCGACATTTTGGGCGCATGCCGTTTTCATCACCCACCTGCCGATGGGAACGATCAGCCCTGTTTCTTCGGCTACTGGAATGAATTGCATGGGGGTTACTGAACCAAGATAGGGGTTATCCCAGCGCAGCAGGGCCTCCACACCCGTGATCGCGCCGGTTTTGAAATCCACTTTAGCCTGATATTCTAATGATAGTTCATTGCGCTCCAGCGCGCGACGCAGGTTTGTTTCTATAGAGAAGCGTTTATTTGATAGTGACTGAATATCTTTGGAGTAGAACTGGTAGTTGTTCTTGCCTTCTTCTTTGGCAACATACATGGCCATGTCCGCATTTTTCATCAGGGCTTGTTCGTCCTCTCCATCCCTGGGGTATATGCTGATGCCGATACTGGCGGTTACGCGGCATTCTTCACCCAGAAGAACTATCGGTTGGATAGCGCTGGAAAGTATCTTGTGGGCCAAGGTTCCGACTTGACTCAACTCATCCACGTCCTCGATCAGTATAATAAATTCATCTCCTCCCAGACGACCGACAACATCCACTCCTCTCAGCGATTTTTTAAACCGTTTGGCAATCTCTTGCAGCAGTTGATCCCCCGCCTCGTGACCCAGGGAGTCGTTGATAGTTTTGAAACGGTCAAGATCGATGAAGAAAACGGCTAACTGCCGCTGATAGCGCCGTGCGGCTTGGATGGCGTGATTTATTAGTTGGCCGAACATCAAGCGGTTAGGCAATCCCGTCAAAGCGTCGTGTGTGGCCAGATACTGAATCCGCTCCTCCGCTCGCTTGCGTTCGGTAACGTCGCGTACAATTCCTCTAAATCCTATTGGTTTACCTGATGAATCTTTTTGTAACGATACAGATGATTCAATGTATCTTTTAGTCCCGTCTTTTCTTATAATCTGCCAATCGACTCCTTTGGCGGGTTCTCCCGTGTTATAAACTTTATTAAATACTTGAAAAAGTTTATTTTTGGTTTCTTTATCTGTATGCTGCCGGTGATTCATACCCATCAATTCCTCTTTGGAGTAGCCATGGATTCGGCACATTGAATCGTTGAAAAAGGTATATTTACCGGTAATATCAATCTCGAAATAGCCTTCCTGGATGCTTTCAAGGATGGTTCGATATTTTTCCTCACTTTGGCGAAGTGCTTTTTCCATCCGATGGCGCTCGGTAATATCCGTAATAACGGTTTTATATTTTTCTCCGTATTCCCTTATCGTCTCTTCCATTTGCTTGTGTTCGGTGATATCTCGCGAAATGCCCCGGAATGCTATTGGATTGCCTTCTGTGTTTCTTATAAGTGATATCGAAACTTCGGAAATCTGTATCGTACCGTCTTTTCTGATCATTTTCATTTCGAATGCTTTAACCGGATTGCCAGTTATATAGACTTCCTTAAAGACCTGGTAAGTTTTTTTAGCGTTTGCTTCATTTTGATACTGACGGTTTTCTGTTCCGATCAATTCCTCTTTGGAATATTTGAGATGGTCGCAAATCACATCATTAACGAAAGTATATTTACCGGAGAGATCAGTCTCATAATAACCATCCTGAATTGTTTCGATAAAGGTTCGATATTTTTCCTCACTTTGGTGAAGCGCTTCTTCCATCCGATGGCGCTCTGTAATATCCATAAAACTGCCCTTGGTTTCTCTATCTTATTTAAGCTGATACCCTTTTTCCCGAAATAATCTCAAACAGGCGTTGGCTACATCATCGTCATAAAATTTTCCCTTATTTTTCTTGATCTCTTCCAAGGCAGTTTCAATGCCTAATGCCGGACGATAAGGACGGTGAGAGGCCATGGCTTCCACCACGTCAGCCACAGCCATAATGCGGGCCTCTATAAGAATTTCAACCCCTTTCAGATTTCTTGGATAGCCGGATCCGTCCATCCGTTCATGGTGCTGATAAACGATTTGTGCCAGCGGCCAGGGGGATTCCACATCCTTCAGCATCTCGTATCCACTATGGGAGTGTTCTTTTATCAGAGAAAATTCAATGTCTGTCAGTTTGGTAGGCTTGGACAATATCTCCGCGGGGATCGATAATTTCCCGATGTCATGAATAGAACCTGCCATGCGGATTCCATCAATTTTATCTTTGGGTAACCCCATCTCTGTGGCAATAGCCCTGGCAAGATCCGCTGTTCTGATCTGATGACCTGCTGTATAGGGATCTCTCATCTCTACAGCGGATACCATGACCTGGATGGTTGCGCCGACAGACTTTCTGAGACTTTCAAGGGTCTGTTGAAGTTCCTCTTCGGCCCGTTTACGCTCGGTAACATCTCGTCCTATTCCCCGGAAGCCTATGGATTTACCCTGCTTGTCCCTGATCAAGGAGACGACTATTTCAAAAAATCCCTGTTCCCCGTTCTTTTTCACTAGATTCCATAAAAACGGTTTACCCGTTTTGCCTGTCAGGAAAATTTCGCCAAAGTATTGCATGGTCTTTTCAATATCATCGGATGCACTGATTTTCTTAAAAGGCATCCCGAGCAGTTCCTCCTCAGAGTATCCGCTCATTTTACAGGAAGAAGCATTAACGAACGTGATATTCCCCTTGATATCTACTTCAAAGTAAACGTCATCCATATCTTTGAGGATGGTCCGGTATTTCTCCTCACTTTCACGAATGGCCTCCTCCGCCCGTTTGCGCTCGGTGATGTCACGGCTCACACCAATAATGCCAACTGGCTGATTATTTTTATCTCTGATAAAGGAAGCTTTCACTTCTGTCCAAACGGTGCTCCCATCTTTTTTTCTCATTTCCAACTGAAGCATTTGAAATTTAGTAATCTCAACCTGTTCGGATTTTTCAGTTTCTATGATCTTGGATAGGTTCTTCGTGGTCAGATCCCAGGAGGAGGGCGTCATCGTCTCAGAAGCCTGTAGTTTCAACAATTCTTCCGGTTCATATCCCAACAATATTTTTACAGATGGACTGACATAGGTGTAATTTAAATTCATATCCAAAACGAAAATGACGTCATCGACATGATCGGCCAGCAGGCGATATTTGTTTTCACTTTCCTTTAGTTCCTCATCTACTCGCTTGCGGTCGGTGATATCACGGGTTACGCCGAGAATGCCCACTGGTTGCTGATTTTTATTTCTGATAAAGGAAACCTTCACTTCCGTCCACACTGTAGTCCCATCTTTTCGTATCATTTCCAACTGAAGAGTCCGGGATATGTTAATATCTCTATGTTCGGATTTCTCGATCTCCATGACTTCTGATAAGGTCTTAATGGCCAGATCCCGTGAGGAGGGCATCAACGACGCATCAAAGGATGTTTGTTGTTCCATTATCTCTTCCGGTTCGTATCCTCTTAAAGTTTTTATGGAAGGGCTGACATAGGTATAATTTAGATTCATATCAAAAACAAAATGACATCATGGACATGATCGGCTAGTAGGCGATATTTGTTTTCACTTTCCTTCAAAGCTTCCTCTGACCGCTTGCGCTCGGTGATGTCCAGGACATTGATAATGCCCGCCGGTCTTCCCTGTAACATTGTTGATGACCCCGAAAGATCGACCCACTTTTCAGTGCCGTCTTTCGCAATGATTTTAATTTCATAACGCATCACCGGTTCTTTTCTCTGCTGACGCATCTCTCCGCGTTCCTGAATGAGCAGCTTGAAGTCGGGATGAACTATGTCCCAGAAATTCATGGCCAAGAGTTCTTTCCCGGAATAACCGCAGATGGTCTCGGCGGCCCTGTTCGCGTAAATCCAAAGGTCATCCTGGTAAAGCATAACCGCCGTGGGTGTCGAGTCGGCCAATACCCTGAACTTCTCCTCGCTCTCCTGCAGTGCTTCCTCTGCCCACTTATGCTCAGTTATGTCACGAATATTGCATTGTACTAATTTTGCCCTATCGACAAGATATATCTCTGTATCGATATTTTGCCCGGACTTGGTTTCTACCTTTACATTGCGATAATTAATAATGCCGCTCTTGTTCAAATTTTGCATGGTCGTTTGGAAATCACCCATATCGAGCACAACACCGATGTCCTGAAGCTTATTCCCGATGCTCTCCTTTTCGGTGTAGCCCAACAATTTCTCGGTGGCCGGATTCGCCTGGGTTATTTTCCCTTCGCGTTTTTCTAAAAGTACTATTCCATCACTTGCAGTTTCAAAAAGACGCCTATACTGCTTTTCGGAATCTATTAATAAACTTTCCAGTTGCTTGTGCTTGGTGATATCCTCTATGGCCAGGAGGATGATCCGCTCTTTCCCCAACGCTCTTTTAATTTGCCGGGCATTCAAAAGCATGATGCGCTTGCCAATGGTGGCAAAGTCGTGTTCAACCTCATAGTTGTCAAAGGTTGTCTTTTCGGGAAGGATGTTTTCCAGAAGTTCCCGCAGTTTGGGGATATTCCACTGATCATCTCCCAGGTTATAAATAAGTTGTCCCACGGTCTCTTCAGGTTTTACCTTGAAAAATTCATAGAATGAACGGCTGGCTGTTACCACCCTTAAATCCTGATCCAGAACGATTAAGGGTTCACGCACGGTGTTGATGATGTTCTCGGCGTATTCGCTGGCTTCATTTAAAGAAGCCCTTTTTTGAATCATGGTCTGCTTTGTTTTGGATTGACCTTTCATCGGATTACTCCCCCCCCGTGTACTGAAGTGATCAGATAGGTTGAAAAATTAACCAATGACTGCCATGACCGCTTGAGGGTTCTTAATCATAGTCATATGAATCCATCTTACTGATAATATGCGCTTATTCTTATACTATGTCAATGAAATATTGCGCCTCTATATGTAAGGTGTAATTGTCAACAATATTCGGCGGTCTTCAAAACTGAGAATTACTGGTTGAAAGAATGTAACGAATAAATTAGCCAGAGCATAGTGAATTGAGTTTATAAGCTTGCCGGATGCGCATAAAAAAGCCCCTCCAGAAGGAGGGGCTTAAAACTAAAACAAAGACACTTTTAAAAATAATAGATTAAGTATAAATCTATTCCTGAAGACGTCTGTATGGTAAACTAGAGGTATATCCAGCAGCAGAAAGATTAGCGGTTGCATGTCCAGATGTAGCCCATGACCATCCAACAATTGCCTCCCATGCTCGCATAGTTGTAGTTGCCCCAGTCATAACCCGTTTAAGTGCAACAGTTGCTTGTAGTGCTGCTGAACCATCAGCGTTATAAGTATTGACTACATAAGCCGGGTATAGATTATGTACCTGATACATCATCATGAGAGTGTAAAGATCAACGGCAATTTTGTAAACAGTGGTTCCATCTAGAGGACTAATAAGTGTACCTGCGCCAGTTGGAATGTTATTATTCAGGAGATAGTTTGGACTCGAGGTATTAGTATCTGTTGGACTGAGATAAACATCATATCCGCAGCCCGTACCATTTACATTTCCACCAATTACAACGTAAATTCCGGCAAAATTTATAACATAATCACTGTCAGCAGATGCCCCTGCATGAGCTAAATCCATCCCCATGCTTAAAGATATACCGACAACAGTGTAAATATCAGCAGCTTTAATGTAAGTAGTGAGAAGTGGATAACCAAGCGCACTTGAATCTGAAGGGTCACCTCCAAGAGGTAATACATTGTAAAGATCGGCAAATGAAATAGTGCCAACTTCTGCAGCGATTACATCACGAATTACCCCACCTGGAACAAAAGCAATCTGAACTCGATTAGCATCACCTGTTGCACCAGTCATATAGGCATTAGCAGCAGCCAAGCCAGTAGCACCACCACCAGCAGCAGCATAAGCAGATGCCCATATTCCATTAATAGCATTTCTATAGGAATCAGCGGCAAGGTTACCAAGAACCGATTCTCCAACCGGAAATCCTGTTGTGATTGAATCTGTAGTTATTGGAGCATCATTTAGTGCCACAGTATCAAGAATTGAATGCACACCTGTTAACCCAAGCCCAGTAAAAGCAGGAGCAAGGGCGGTGCTAAGAGTGGGGTTAACCACCGACGATACTAAATGATCAATAGTCGGATCACCTGCAATAGTGTCATTAATGGGAACATTTGTGCTTGCATAGTTTTTAATCTTACCGGAATCTTTGTCTACTTCAAGATCAAGTCTTGCTATATATTCGCCATATGCGCCTGGCTCAACAAGGATTGTATCACAATTAGCATCAGCTTTTACTGCCGTATGATTTATGTGAAGATGACCGGAAAGAATCACATCAATGCCGGGAACAGCTTTGGCAAGTTCAGCTG
>CAVQCU010000121.1:0-5887 GCA_963710995.1 uncultured delta proteobacterium | reverse complement strand
ACCTGCCCCAAATCCTTGTACCACATGTTAAGTTAGGATTCAGGCATTTTTTATTTCTCAATTCAGGTACGCCTCTGGCGCTGGAGGACGGTAATTCAAAGAACTGTGCGGCCTGAACGTGTTGTATTCCATGCGCCATTTTTCAATTAACGTTTTCGCTTCTTTCAAAGTATAGAATATTTCTCCGTTTAGTAATTCATCTCTGAGCTTGCCGTTGAAACTTTCAATATAGCCGTTTTCCCAAGGACTGCCCGGTTCAATATAAAGGGTCTGAACACCAATGTTTGACAACCATCGACGAACCATCTTTGCCGTAAATTCCGACCCGTTATCCGAGCGAATATACTCCGGCGCTCCATGACGAATGAACATTTCTGTCAGACAATCCAGGACATCATCAGATTTTAAATTCCTTTCCGTAACAATAGCCAAACATTCACGACTGTATTCATCAATAACTGTGAGCATCTTGATTGGTCGACTGTCATGGGTGCGATCGGCAACAAAATCATAAGACCAAACATGGTTACGATGCGTCGGCCGAAGACGAACACAAGAACCATCATTCAACCACAAACGACCACGTTTCGTTTGTCTCTTAGGAACCTTCAGGCCTTCCTCCCGCCAGATCCTTTCCACCCGTTTATGATTAACCCGCCATCCATCCTGTTGTAAAAGAGCTGTTATCCTTCGGTAACCGTAACGGCCATACTTGAGGGCTAGCCCAATAATCTCCGACCTCAAACGCCCCTCATCACATCTGGCTATAGTGGAATGTCTCTGGGTTGACCGGGGTTGATTTATCACCCGACAGACACGCCGTTCGGAAATATGAAGTTTCTCCCTCACATGCTCCACGCAGCGCTTGCGTCTGTCGGGGCTTAATAGTTTCCCTCCAAAGCTTCCTTCAAAATCAGCTTGTCCACGGTTAGTTCTGCTACTGCTTTCTTGAGATGCGAGTTCTCCCTTTCCAAATCCTTAAGGCGCTTTACCTGGACAGTCTTCATACCGCCATATTCTTTACGCCATCTGTAGTATGTTTGTTCTGATATCCCTATCTCCCGGCAAATCTGCCCAACATTTTTGCCCTGTGAAATTTTTACATCCATCTCCCGAAGTAAACCAATAATCTGCTCCATCGTAAATCGCTTTCTGCTCATATCTCTTACCCCCTTTAATATCTTTCTTATTATACCCCAATCCTAACTTAAATATTGGATCGGTTTTCGGGGGGCAGGTCATAATCGGTTGCTGGCGGAGGAATGGGTAATGATAAATGAAAAATTTCGTGCATTACACACACCCCTTGCCCCCCGTTCCGGTCATCTCCGAAATCAGCACTTATTCTGTATCTGTTTGCTATCACAGGGGATTAATGAATTATTACCGCAAATCCAGAAATTTTACGTCTTCAGAAAATACACAAATTTTGATGGTTTTTACTGTTTTTGATGCCTTATTGGTTTCAGTTTGCCAAATATGGCACTTATCGTATTGTATTCACAGCAATATATTTTATGCTTAAAAAAAGGAGTAATGAAAAATGGATACATTTCCCCTTACAATCAGATTGACAGCCGCCGAGAAACAGATGCTCCGGAAACGCGCGGCAAAATATGGGTTGACGATAAATTCTTTAATTCGTTTTTGGGTAAATTCGGAACCGAGTTCGCCACGGGCTTTCAGCAAAATAAAATGTAAAACTTGTAATGCCACAGGGAAAATCGCCGATGAATACCGTTGCAGTACATGCCGTGGAGTTGGGTTCAGTTATTATGAAATATGAGGTAGGTGCGACTCATTCCGCACTTCTGTGTCAAATCTTCTGCCCGTCGATGGGCAGTGAGGGGGATGCCCTTCTTTCGCGATTCGTCAGAATTATTTCTTTCACCTACAAGTCAAGAAACCATTTCTTCGATGATGTCTTTGACGGGCTTGATTCTCTTGATCAGAGCGCTTACTTGGCCTGCACCGGCTGGAAACAAATCGAAGTCCCCTTTTCGCCATGCCTGGCCGGCGTTCATCATGTTATATTCCTTGTTGAGGTCAGCACCTGAGGCAATTAGTTGTCCCATCTTGGGATTGATGATTGTCCGCATGGCCAGGCCACCCATGGGCAGTAGCGTCGTGCTGGCATCGCTACAAGCAATAATGGCTTCTTTCCAAGTCCGTGAAGCTGGACTTTCTTCGGAAGCCAAAAGAGCGGTCCCAATCTGCACGCCCTGGGCACCGAGAGCCAAGGCCGCCTGGTATCCGCGGCGGTCGGCAATCCCGCCGGCAGCCACAACGGGCACATTGACCATGTCGCAAACAAGAGGGATCAAGATCATGTTCGTGGATTCAGGCCCGGTAGTACGCAGACCGCCTGATTCTGTTCCGGATACGATCACTCCGTCCGCACCCGCTTCCACTGCCTTGACGGCCAATGGTGCTGCCAAGGTAACATGGAGTACCTTCAGGCCCAGCTCTTTGATCTTGAGATAGATTTTTTTCGGCGAACCGGCCGAGGTAGTTACGGTTTTGATGCCCTCTTTGGCCAGAACCTCGAGGATAACCTCGTTGATGGGGTTCATGGCAATCATTAGATTGGCACCAAAAGGTTTGTCTGTCAGCGCCTTGACCTCGGCAACCAACTGCTTGACTTTAGTTAAGTCAGTGACAAAACCCAGGGCCAACATTCCGAATGCGCCGACCTCGGACACGGTAGCCACCATTTTCGGATCATTCAATTCACCAATGGGCCCTTGAATAATGGGATACTTACTGCCAAGGATATCCAGAAGTTGAGACATAGTAATAACCTCCTTTGGTATTAGTATTGATGGATGTTACTTGCCGTATGATACCTGTACCATATGTTAAGTTAGAGTTCAGGCATTTTTTGATTATTTCCGATTGAAACATACATGACAGTACTCTGTCCCAAAGGAGAATGAAAATAGCCTTGTCGACACATTAAACAAGCTTTAAACGATATCATCTTTTTCTTTTGTATATTGAAAAAGTGCCTTGAGCTATAGCGACTAAATTGTCATCACATTTAATTTCCGCCTCCAAGACGGCGATGTTTTTTCCTTTCTGAATTACTTTCGCATCACAAATAAGGATCTTCATATCTGCTGGTTTGAGGTAGTTTATTTTGATTTCAATGGTCGCTGTTTCTTCGTCTTTTTTCAGTGTGGAATAAACGGCCACCCCCATGCTGATGTCGGCCATGGAATAGATGACGCCGCCATGGACAAATTTGTGTCCATTTAAAAAACTGTTTTTGATTTCCAAACTGCTCTTACAATACCCGTTTCCCAGCTTTTCGATGGCCAGGCCCAATAGATTAACGAAGGGACTGCGTTTCCTTACTTCTTCAGTGTAGTCTAGCATATTGATAATCTTCCTATTTATAAAAAACTAAAGCTCAAATACAGTTTATATCATGATAGAATCAATAAGTGTTAAATTTACTAATAACCGGTAGAAAGAGAGTATGCAAGTCAAAAATAGCTGATGCTTTGTTACAGGAAGAAGGGTTTGTTGAGTTTATCTACAAAAACGACTTTAAAAAATCCTGACTTTGTGAACTACTATTTGAAAGGTACAATGTTGAAATCGCCGGTGAATACTTTTGCAATAAATACCGCGCAGCTGGGTTCAGCTTTTACGAGATTTAAGGTAGGTGCGACTCATTCCGAACTTGCCTAGCGGAGCTGCTTAAAAGCCTATTGGACGTCAGTCAAAGGGCAAAAAACGGGTGTTCCAGGGCATGTTTTTTTGGGGTGGCTATAACCATATAGGTCGAGAGAAATACGGTTCAGGCAGGTATCACGCCCCCACCGAATATTCTATTCGTCGATGGGCATTATCTCCATTATCGCTTTTACCTACGACTGTTCAGTGGAGAGCAACTATCAGAATTGATGATTACTGATTGAAGGAGAGTACGAAGACATCAGCCTGAGCGCGTGGTATTTGATTTATCAATTACATGAAATTTGTTACGATCTGAAGGTGTTGTTGGTGCTTCTTATTTCCCGGCCGGAGTCAGTGTCATTACACCACTAGTTACGTTCACCACTGCTGAATTTGTACTCAAACCCCATGCAGTATTACCTACACATGTTATTGAGCCCGAAGAAGCGCTAGTGAAACTGGGAGTAGTGGATACGCCTGAAGAAGGATTATATCCAGCAGTTGTTAAATTAGCTAAAGAAATAGATGTAGCGTTGGGTTGATCAACAATATAGGCGACCGACGCAGTATAGGAATTCTTTGCATCGCTATTTAACGTCGCAACATAGCCTCTTTTCCTATACTGAATGAACTGTGGGATGGCGATCATTGCCAGAATACCGATAATCGCGATAACGAGCATCAACTCAACTAACGTGAAACCTTTCTTTCCTTCTTTTTTAAGGAAAATTTTCAGCAAAATGTGCTTCCTTTTATAAATCTATTTTTTGTGCTTTGTTTATTATTAAATTAAATTATTACAGTTTATTTGTCCAATGTTTTATATTGTCCGGTCACCTCCCGAACTTATTTCCTAATTTAATCTAACATCTTGTTATCAGTAACTTATATGCCAGATGCAATATATAATATCCCTCTAGTTAAAGAAGATTGAATTTAGTATGTAAAATCAAAGATAAATATTTATTAAACACCTGCGTGGCAATAAACATAGATAACCTCTCCTGCCAAAGAAATGATGATTTTAACCAGAATACTGTGGATTTCACCATGAATTTTGGTATCCGACATTGGTGATTAGCCAAGCAAAGATTTGACCTAATTATCCTTTTTTTGACTGATCTTAAACCAAGTTCTCGCTGCATCTATATCGGTAAACCATTTCCAAGACAGACCAGCATTTTTTGCCAAACGTATATCCGCCAGATTCTTTTGAGGTGCAATGAGTCTAAAATTGTATGTTGCTTACTCTAGATTAATAATTTTTTTTCTTTCCCTTTTTCTTCTATCAATTCATTTATTTTTTTATTGATGATTTTGTCTCTTTCACCGCTTTTTCTAATAAAGGAACTCAGTTGTTTGTTCAATCCTAGCAAGATCACCAGCAGACAAGCAACAAGAAAACAAATAACATCAAATTCCATAGCAGACTCCTCTTGTTAAGTTGGAATTATGCAACTTTAAACAATACTGGTTGTAATATAGCATAAAATTAATAATTTGAAAAATAATACTTACAGGAAGCAATTATTAAACGGATGAACCTCAAAAAACCCCTTGACAATCATAAGCCAAAGGCTTATATAATAACCATAACCTGCCCCAAATCCTTGTACCACATGTTAAGTTAGGATTCAGGCATTTTTTATTTCTCAATTCAGGTACGCCTCTGGCGCTGGAGGACGGTAATTCAAAGAACTGTGCGGCCTGAACGTGTTGTATTCCATGCGCCATTTTTCAATTAACGTTTTCGCTTCTTTCAATGTATAGAATATTTCTCCGGCGAGTGATCGTTCAAAACAAAAGAGAAAACTCTTTCTCAAAGGCCTGCACAAACCATACATAACCGGTGACTGACCGATAACGCCGGTACCATCCCCAAAGTGCATTAGAGTAATATACCGTTGGGAGTCTTAGTTTTTTACTTCACAAAAACAGTCAAATCAAATGTCAACCGGTTGTTGACTTCACCTACAAACAAATAGATTAATGAAGTAGAGAAAACTGAAGATTACCAATTGAAAGAGAGTAACGAATCGTTTAACAGGAGCATTATTCAGTGAGAGATTATTGGCTGAATTTTTTTAATCACAAAACACCTATTTCTCAACGATCGGAAGATTATTGACCTCTTCTATTACTTTTTTGCTGATATCATTTTCTTTTGCATAATAGGGCAACGGCATACTGGCAACATCGATTG
>CAVQCU010000120.1:0-11906 GCA_963710995.1 uncultured delta proteobacterium | reverse complement strand
AACTGAAGGAAAGTGAAAAAAATATCGCCTGCTGGCCGATAATGTCGATGACGTCATTTTCGTTTTGGATATGAATCTGAATTACACCTATGCCAGCCCATCTGTAAAAATATTGTTGGGATATGAACAGGAAGAGTTATTGAAACTAAGAGCTTCTGAGACGATGACGCCCTCCTCCTGGGATCTGGTCACGAAGGAACTATCCAAAGAAATTGAAAAATCAGAACATGGAGAGATTACTAAACTCCAAGTGCTTCAGTTGGAAATGAGACGAAAAGATGGGAGCATCGTTTGGATAGAGGTGAAGGTTTCCTTTATCAGAGATGAAAATCGGCGGCCAGTTGGCATTATTGGTGTAACCCGTGATATTACCGAGCGCAAGAAGGCGGATGAGGAGTTGCGCGAAAGCGAAGAACGATATCGTATCATTGCTGAAAACACCGCGGATACAATCGCCATTTTTGACCTAAACTTCAATCCGACATATATTAGTCCTTCAATACTAAAGTTGCGTGGCTACACGGTTCAAGAAACGATGACACAAACGTTGAATCAAATTCTGACACCAGACTCTCTACAAAAAGCAAGTAAGATATTCGCCGATCAAATGGTCTTGGAGTCAAGCGGAACCGCCGATCCAGCTAGAACTGATTTAATGGAGCTTGAGGAGTATTGTAAAGATGGTTCTACCATTTGGGTAGAGGTTGCAGTATCATTTCTAAGGGACAACAATTTCAAACCGACAGGAATATTAACGCTAACAAGGAATATTACCGAACGCAAACGGGCCGAAGATTTACTTCAACAGACCCTTGACAGCCTCAGAAAGTCTATCGGCGCGACCATCCAAACCATGGTATCCGCTGTAGAGATGAGAGATCCCTATACAGCCGGTCATCAGGTCAGAACAGCGGATCTTGCCCGTGCCATTGCCAAGGAGATGGGATTAGCTCAGGAGAAAATAGATGGAATCCGCATGGCAGGTTCCATCCATGACATCGGGAAATTATCCATACCCGCGGAGATATTGTCCAAGCCCACCAAGCTGACAGAGATTGAATTTTCTCTGATTAAAGAACATTCCCGAAGTGGATACGAAATGTTGAAGGATGTGGAATCCCCCTGGCCGCTGGCACAAATCGTTTATCAGCACCATGAACGGATGGACGGTTCAGGCTATCCAAGAAATCTAAAAGGGGAGGAAATTCTTATAGAGGCCCGCATTATGGCTGTGGCCGACGTGGTGGAAGCCATGGCCTCCCATCGGCCCTATCGTCCCGGCTTGGGAATAGATGCGGCACTAGCCGAAATCGAAAAGAATAAAGGAACCCATTACGATAATACTGTCGCAGATGCCTGTCTGAGATTATTTCGAGAAAAAGGCTATCAGCTTAAATAAGATGGAGAAAACAATCCCGGAGAAGAAACATGATTTCAAATAGTAATCCTCAATTCTTACAGATGCCCGTCGACGGGCATTTTTCGGTGGGGGCTGGATACCGTATCTATCTCACCCTTATGGGGTTATAGCCCCTGAAAAATTACATGCCCTGCGACACCATTTTTTTGGCGTTTTAAGGTCTGGGAAGAGAAATGAGGAGATTACATAATAAACAACTGTCACATGAGCAATTCATATCTGGGACAGAGGTTTGGAGAATATCACCGTGAAAGAAAAAAAGGGAAACCAGATTCCCACAGCCGTTGAGACATTGGTTCCCGAAATATACATGCCGCGCCTTCAATTATTTATACGCATGATGCTGGGAACCATGTCGGCAGTATATTTTAATTATATTCCAATTCCACCGCTTATTTTAACCGTAATCCAGATCAATCTCATCATTGTGTCCTATTTTGCGTTCCATATCTTCTGGTGGTGGTATTACAAGAAGTATGGCGCAAAAATTATCATGCTTCGCCTGGGTGCATGGATGGATATTATGGGAGCGACCGCCGCGGCTCTCTTTGACCCCGTTATCATACCTCCAATGATACTGCTGTTCCTAATTGCCTCTCTCGGCAATGGAATGCAGCATGGACTCTATGTCTTTGTTGAGTCGATGATCGGGGCATTCATCCTCGGTGCAGCCGCACTTTTTATTCATTACAACCTTCTTCATGTTTGGCCTCCCTATGAGCTGTACTTTTATGTGTTTCTTATTGTTGTCAGTGTATACTATTCATATCTTCTTATGCGGCGCATTGAACGGATGAGGATGGAGACTATCAAAATCAGCGAACACGACAGTCTCACAGGAATACTGAACAGGCTGGCGTTTTTGAAAGCCGCGGAATATCTACTATCCCTCAACGAACGGAAGCATATTCCCCTCGTGTTTGTATTCGCCGATCTTGACAATTTCAAAGAAGTTAACGATCAGTTCGGTCACGACATGGGTGACAAAGTTCTCAGACAGTTTGCCGACATGGCGCAATCGAGATTCAGGAAGTCCGATGTCATAGCGAGATACGGCGGTGATGAGTTTATCATGATTCTCACGAACACTTCTCTTGAGGATGTGGAGTCGGTGATGCAGAAGTTTCAGAGTAATTTCAGAGACTGGGGCAAAAATAATGGATTGCAGGTTGGTTCCAGTTTCGGTTTGGGAATGGCACCGGAGGGAAAAAATAACCTTGGTGATATCCTGCGGCAGGTGGACGCTGCATTATATGATGCGAAGCAGAAGAGTGATCATTTCTGTAAGGTAATCATAGTCAAGACTAAGAACGTGGATGTCAAAGATGTATAGTTAAGCGATGCTACTCAGTTCCGTTACTTGACCTGTACACACGTTTGGATTCATCATCTGAGAGGTACGTCATCCACTGACGCGAGTCGTTGAGGATTACCATTTGTAAGAGCATAAAAATCCCCATCAGCCACTACAGTGCTGAGTCGAGTATTAACGATAATCCTCCTTCTGCTTAACAAAATGTATTTCCTGCTATTATTCTGCAGGATATTTATTCGCCTGAAACGATAACTTTGTAAGAACCATAGATTCCTAGAATGTTATTGGCATCCCAATCAACATTGTTCACCTTCGTGATACCGCCGTTTTTCTTGGCGGCTTCAATACTGCAGTCGCCAATAGCAACCCAGGAAAGTACGCTTATGCACTCAGCTTCTCCTGTCTTAGAGGAAGCGCTGTTGTTGCTAGTTGCTGTTACTGGAAATTTTACTCGCGTGTATAAAGTTCCAATCGGTACCGGAGTAGCGCAACCCAGAAGCATAAACACACCAACTGCGCCAAGAACAAAAACAAATCCAAATTTTTTCATAATAACCTCCTCCCAAGAGCTCGAATTAAATTAATAATACTTCATTTGTTTATGGTTAAATTATAAAATTGTTGGTCTTTTATGTCAATGAAATAACTGACCGCAAAATGTGAGGTGGCTATGCCAATGTTTGTTGCCTAGCGCAAATTGTATTTATTACTGGTTGAAATGTTGCATTTTAATCATGTTTGACGATTTGTGGATTAAAGGAAGTTATTAACAGCCTCGACAGAGACCCTGAATGCCAAAAGGAATTTTTTTGTAGCAGGTCACTGGCTTGCCACGGATAGATTCACTTAATTTTTTTGTAAACATTTCCCTTTTAAGCAAACAACTAATATTACTTTTACTTAACTAACATTTTTATCTCTTTTTATAAGTGTTTGGTATACAGTCTCATTGAAAGCAACTATCATAATACCGCCTAATGGTTCCCATCCCTCTTGTATAAGATCATTAACTTTCTTTTCTAATGATTTAATTGCTGAGTCGGCTGCCCATCCTTTGCTAGAAATAATCTTATATTCCATAGTTTGCCTCCGGTTTAAGACTTGTAGATTTTGTTTATACATGACGTAATCCGTCAGTTGCTGGGTTATTTCGCTTGATGTATCGAAGAATTCCAAACCCACATTATACAACTCAAACGAAGGATCTTTTTTAATCCATTTTACTTTTGTTAAAGCGGTTATCATTTGGGGAGGTTCCTTTAACTTAACGTTTATCTTGAGTTGGGTATCGACTGGTAAAAAACTGGTCGTCTGAACTCCGATTCCGTACATAGAGACATCCTTGCTGACAGCTAAGATTAATTTTTCAGGAAGGCTTTTTTCTTCGGCGATTTCAACCATCATAATATCAGCCTCCCCCATATGTCGTTCCACTCTCCTTCTTTCTTCCATAATTATTCACTCCTTTTTTATTTAGACGGTATCACCCTGTAAAAATAATATGCGGCAGTATAAAAAAAACACTTTTGTATGTCAATTATATATTGATTAGCAATTGAAAGGTTGAACGATTTTCGTGACTGAAAATTGAGGATTACAGGAAGAAATGCTCAAACGCGATTCCTGAATGGGTAGCTCCCGCATTATTGAGCCGCATAAAACACCAGACTCCTGTCTAGTGATGTAGCGGCAACCCGCAGGGTTCATGCAAGATGTCGCATGTAACATTAAAGAAGCCCCCAGCTCCTGCTGGGGGAGGGTCACTATGAAGAAGTTCACCCTGAAGTATGGTCAGAAATGGCAGATTTATAAGTACCTTTAGGAATCTGCTTTAGAGCTTTACTTCCGAAGGAATCATTAATGGATTTCCATATAGCAGCATTAAAACTGGGATATTTGTTAAGCCTAATGCCGACGAGCAGATTGTCTTCGTTTCTCTGTTTGACGGTTCGCCTGGGATTCTTTCTTTTATGAAAGTCAGTTTCCAGGAAGTCCATGAAGTATTTAGCAACTTCCTTTAGATATTTCAGCCCATTGTTTTCCATAGGTACCTATAAAAAATTTGAGCCGAGCAGCAGCCCGGTTTTTTACGATAATTCAAATTGATATTTGATTTTTCCGTTTACTGCATGACTTTCCAACAGTGCCATAATATTTCAACTATTAATTTTACAATGTTGCATAACTTTTAGATTTTGTCTATCAACGATTTTAAGAAAAAACTCTTTAGATCAGTATTTTATGAAAACACACGATCTCTTAAAAATACCTTTTTAAAAAGAAAATATTTGCCTATAATGCTTATAAATTTTCACTTCCCGTCTAAGGAGTTTTCATGAAAAAAATTACCACAATCATTTTTTTAGTTTTGAGCATCGTCATTATTACCCTTCCCGTTTTCGCTTCTAATGCTGATGTCGTAAATGTCTATTTCAGTCCCAATGGCGGCTGCACTGAAGCAATTGTTAATCAGATCGATAATGCAAAATCGGAAATACTAATTCAGGCCTATTCCTTTACCTCAGCGCCAATTGCAAAAGCTTTAGTAAATGCCCACAAAAGAGGAATCCATGTAGAAATCATCCTGGACAAATCCAACAAATCAGAAAAATACAGTGCTGGAGATTTCACTGCTCACATGGGAGTGACTACCTATATAGATTCCCAACACGCCATCGCCCATAACAAGATCATAATTATTGATAGGGAAACTGTAATAACCGGAAGCTTTAATTTTACCAAAGCTGCGGAAGAAAAGAATGCGGAGAATTTATTGATAATCAAAAATAAGAAATTGGCAGAGATTTATATTGATAACTGGTATAAGCATAAGGAACATTCCGAGAAGTATGAGGGACGATGAGAATATAAAGGAGTAATGAATCTATTGGAAAAGTCAATTTGCAAAAACAGTAAGATCGATGTAATTTTGTTTGATTTCGGCGGTGTGTTGTCAGAAGAAGGATGGAAAAAAGGATTCAGGGTAATCGATGAAGCCAATGCTCTCAATTTCGATAGTTTTATTCAGACAGCTGCCGACACGATTTATGAGACGGGTTATATCACGGGGAAAGGTTCTGAAAGCGACTTTTGGAATACTCTGAGAAAGAAAACAGGGATCAAGGGGGATAATGCATCTTTGACCAATGAACTTATGTCCCGTTTTGTTCTGAACGACAGGATGATTGATCTCGTAAAGAAGTTAAGATTGGAAAAGCTGACGGTCGGCATACTGAGTGATCAGACGAACTGGTTGGATCAACTGAATGCCCGATTCGATTTCTTCAAGTATTTTGACCATGTTTTTAATAGTTATCACTTGGGAAAGGGGAAACGGGATGTTTCCTTGTTTGACGACATAGCCAGATTTTTAAAAACTCCTCCAGATAGGATTTTGTTTATCGATGACGATCCGGGAAATGTTGAACGAGCAAGGCAAAAAGGTTGGAAGGCAATTCTTTATGCTGATGCTGATTCATTCCATTTGTACATGGATAATCTTTTTTTCAATGAAGGTAAAATATAAATGGCGGATCAACTTGACCCAAAAAAGACTATCGATGAACTTGAAGATGATGTTACAGAACTGGAGCTGGAAGATGATGCTCTTGAAAAAAAAATGAAAAAGTTGGAGAGAGAATCTTCGCGATTGTTAAATCACTCAAACGAACTGTTGCAAGAACTAAATAAGGCAAGATCAAAACAGGAAAACAGTGAATTAAAAGATATGGAATAAAAATAAAACCTCTTCGAAGGAGTTATATGAACCATGAGTAACAAAGAACGCTACCTTGATATATTATCCCATATTGTATGGGAATATTGCAAAGAAATCAAACTCAACAATTCTGTATCTGAGGAACGGAAGCAATATATTAAAGGTTATATGGCTGCGGCCAGAGTTTTGAATGTATTAGATTATGAAGAATTAAAAAAGGTTATAAACAAGGTGCATTTTAATGCATTTGGGAAAACTATTGAGGAAAGAAAACAATCTGAATCAAGTGAGTCTTTTTTAAATAAAGAATTTATGGAAATTCTGACATTCATCCGAGAGGGAATTTCTTTGAAGAAGAAATGAAGGATTTAAAATGACGGAAAAACATGACCCAAAACAGACAGTAAGCTTCAAGGAATTGTTGATGTCCGAAGTAATTCAGTTAGAGGCGCTGATTAATCTGCTGGATAAAAAGGGAATTATCAGTAAACAGGAATTGCTGGAAGAAATGAAACGAGTGCAGGATAAGATGATTAAATCCAAAAGTTGAATTTATGATTATTACAGAAACGATTTCGCTTAATACAAAAGGCTTCAGCGATATTATCGATATAACTCCCCAAGTGCTTTCCATTGTTAAACGATCGTTGATTGCTAATGGACTGGTTACAATTTTCTGTCCCGGCTCTACGGGATCGATAACGACTATCGAATATGAATCTGGAGTGTTACAGGACCTAAAGGATGCTCTCGAAAGAATTGCCCCATCGGATATCCCTTATAAGCATAATGAAAGGTGGGGAGACGGCAATGGATTCTCCCATGTCCGTGCTGCATTAATGAAGCCTTCTCTTATAGTTCCTCTTATCAGTGGGAAGCTGACTCTGGGAACATGGCAGCAGATAGTCTTCATTGACTTTGACAATCGGAGAAGGCATAGAGACATTATTGTGCAAATTATCGGTGATTAAAAATCTGTATTTTCAAAAAATGATTTATACGAAAATGATATTAACTTGAAAATTTAATTGAATAAGCATTTTAAAAATCACAAGGAGAAAACAATGGAAAGCCTTTTTGATCAAATCAAAAATAATCTGAAGAAAGGAATGGAAGAAGGGATTGCTGTCTTAAAAGAAGGGGCAAATGTCGTATCCGTGAAAATGAATGAACTCTCAGTGGAAGGAAAGAGACAATATAAGATATTCAATCTGAACTTAAAAATACAAGACCAGATAAATGAACTGGGCGGCATTACTTGTGCTGTTCTTGACAGCATGAAAAGTTTGGATAAGAACAAAAAGATAAAAGCAGTCTTTGCAAAGATCAAAAAACTCGAATGGCAGTTAAACAAAATCGGTGGCAAAAAAATAAAAACAGTTTCAGCCAAAAAGCCTGCAAAGAAAGGAAAAGTGATCACAAAAAAGGCGGCAACGAAAACCTCCAAACAGGCAAAACCGTTAAAATAGATACCAAGAAAATTCCAGTATTAATTGTTATATTACATTTCTATAAGGGATAATCATATGACCATCGAAGATCGTTATAGGGAAAGATACAAATCAAGGGACACTCCTTGGGACGTTGGCCAGCCAGATTTCAATCTTATCGAGGTTGTGACTAAAAAACCTATTCTGAACTGCAAAGTCTTAGATATTGGCTGTGGAACCGGAGATAATTCCATATGGCTTGCCCAAAACCTCTTTCAGGTTATTGGTACTGATACCTCGGGTATTGCTTTAGAGAAGGCAAAAGAAAAAGCTTTTAAAGCCAAAGTTGGATGCGATTTTATGCTTGTTGATTTTCTTAAGAACAAAATTGAAGGTGCTCCTTTTGGTTTTGTATTTGACAGAGGCTGTTTTCACTCATTCAGTTCCGAAAATGATCGAAGAAGGTTTGCCCAAAATGTCGCTACTCATTTAGAAGAAGATGGCCTGTGGCTAACAATCGTTGGCAACGCTGATGAGCATAGGCAAGGTCTTGGTCCACCTCAACGGACTGCACGAGATATAGTCTTGGCCGTGGAACCTTATTTTAAGATTCTTTCACTTACATCCAGCCATTTCGGATCTAATAGTCCAAATCCACCCAGAGCCTGGAGATGCCTTATGCAGAAACGGCCCACCTCCAAGCAGTAGTAGGTCAACTCAATAAGAATTACTTCCTGTAAGGTTGTTTTTCTTATTCACCCAATTCATACAACATTTCAATCTGTAATAATCAAAAAATGGCTGAACTCTAACTTAACTTGTGGTACAAATATTTAAAGTTGGTCAATTTGTAATGACATAAATTTACATGTTGTGGCGATCTATAATGAAAAATGAAGGGACTAAACACGGAAATACTATGATGGAAAAAACGGAGTTACTGGAAATCATCAAAAAATTACTGAAGACAGATGTTGATCTGGACTTTTTATTGAATCTGCCGGAAAGTGATTTGGAAACGCTGGTGGTATGCATTAGAGATCGGTGTGAGCAGTTGGGCAAACAAACATTATAAATCATTTAAGGAGTTTGGCATTTGTTGTGAAATAAATATAAATTATAATTCTTTGAGAAAAGTAAGATTTAAGGAGAATTAAAAATGTTAACAACTAACAAAAAGAGTGTCTATACAGGTATTAGTTCAGGGTTCATTCTACAAATTGTTGGTATTTTTGTTGAAAGTCCTATTGGTATGAATGATGCCTTGAGCGCAATACTTTTTATTAGCGGATATTTTTTATTGATATGGAGTTGTTGGTTATATGCACGGGAAAAGGGATATAGTGGTGCATGGAGATTATTGGGACTATTTAGTTTGCTGGGATTTGTAATTCTTTTCTTTCTTAAAGATAAGAGTAAACAGGATTTGTAAAATAATGATTATGCTTTTATCATAATAAATCATTCATATAAGGAGTTTGTCATGAATAAATCGGACTTAGTAACAGCTCTTGCTGAAAAGAAAAATATAACGGGAAAACAGGCAACGGAAATAGTTGATTTAATGTTTAAAGGTTTTGCAAATGAACTTAAAAATGGCGGCAGGATTGAAATCAGGGGATTTGGGAGCTTTACTGTTCGTAAATATAAAGCTTATAAAGGAAGGAATCCTAGAAATGGGGAACATGTAGAGGTGAAACCAAAGAAGTCACCGTTTTTCAAGGTGGGAAAGGAATTAAAGAAGATGGTGGATGGTAAATAAAAAGGGTTGGGATTGTTATTGATAACTTCCTGAAGTCCGCAGGCAGCATAAGTCAGAAAAAGTTGATGATAAAAAACCTGCAATCATCAATATCAATATTACAAAAAGGATTCTTTTCAATTTTCCCATGCAGCCTAACCCATCATCACAAGTTCTAGAAGAAATCTACATTGTCGTTTGTTCTATGTCAAATGTGAATTTCAGGAATCAAGTGCTTCCTGCAAACACATTCAAATACTCACTTTAAATATAATTATAAACGATCAAATAACCAAATTAGCTATTTGGTGGAACGTATCGGAAGTGCACAAAAGTCGCTATATGAGTTCTGCTTAATCCAGAGCCGCTTGCCACTGAAGAAACTGAAGCTGGCAGACCTGTCGAAGCTCGTTTCGGATGCCCAAACGACCCAATTCGTAAGATGAATCAATTTCGTTAAATGAATGGTCGTTCCACGTTTAGATTTGTAAGTTTTAGTCTCATCATAAAGTCCCGCCAGCTCATCCTGCGTCGGCATCCGCCAGTCCTCGAACCCGCCTCCACGATATTTTTCACAATAGGATTTGGCATCCGCCCAGTTAATATAGTCACCATTGTCCTTCGCTGCCCACATCAGGTGCGTCTTCGTGTCCAGTACAGTCCCGTTGTCATAGGCGATAAAACGACCATCCCTGGCTGTCTCTCCTGCTGTGGCATAATTCACCGTAATAATAGTTCCTATTAAAAATGTAACCACCATTATCGCCAACATCGTCCCTAATAACTTTTTCATTAGCCGTTACCTCCATCTCTACTTTTTTGAGTCGAGTTGACCTGCCCCAAATAATTGTACCACATGTTAAGTTAGAATTCTGCCATTTTTTATTTTTCAATTTAGGTATGCCTCTGGCGCTGGAGAACGATAATTCAAGGAACTATGTGGCCTGAATGTGTTGTATTCCATGCGCCATTTCTCAATTAATGTTTTCGCTTCTTTCAAGGTATAGAATATTTCTGTATGGCTTTGTTTCTTCCTGCAATTCACAAATTGTTATCATTTCAAAATATGTAACACATTAATCCGCAATCCATTATGTTATTTTCTCGATAATTATGATAAAGATTTATTTCTCATATTTTAAGTGATCAGCCATATAAAAGATCAGATTGTGATAACTGATGTCATAAAAGACAAAAAAGAAGGAACTAATAAATGTTTCATGAGTTATTCATCAATTCGTGACAATCATTCACATGGCACTGTCGGTGATTTCTTAAAACAAGCAATAACTAATAATTCTATCGTCTCAGCATATTTCACAATTTACGCATATCATCAACTCAAAGATTATGTGTGATTAGAGAGGGAGCGTAATCTTTACAGATACTGAAGGCACTCTTGTTTACAGTCCAAAAAAGCTTGTCGCTGTTGTCGGATTAAAGGATTTGATAATAGTAGAGACCAAAGACACCTTGCTGATTTGTAAAAAAGGTCGCTCACAGGATGTAAAGAAAGTGGTTGATACCTTGGAAGCGGCAAAAAAGAAGAGATCCCTGTAGGATTGTACCATTTTGAAATCAAAGATAGCGTTTTGAACGGTAGCGCATAATAAAATAAACCTTTCCTTACTGATAATGTTTGCCAGCATGGCAAATATTTCCTCTAGAAGTGGTATTACTTTATATACACCGGATCGCCCGTTGGATTAATCTCCCCTTTTTTCAGTTCATCCAGAATAATGTTGATGGTAGTCCTTTCGTCATCAAAAGTAATATTCACCAGGTCATGACCTTTATACTCGTATTGCTTTATGCCGTTACTTTTTTTCAGGATAGAACCTACCCTGCCGAAGATGCCGCCTCAGGAGGAACAACCGGGTATGGTTAATTGGACAATTCTTTCCGTGGCAGAAACCAGCCCCGAAAAAGAAAACAGGAAAATAACGGCTAAAAATACTACCAATGTTCTTTTCATCATTCACCTCATTCTTATTATGAGTTTTATCTGATAATCAAAAAGTATGATCTGGTCAAGTAAAAACGGACACTCAGTTAAGCTGCATTTGCTAGTATAAAATTCTTTTCAAAATCATTCGGATTTTTGTATCCTAAATACGAATTGTATTTGCTGGTGACGCTTTTGTTTTGTCTGGTGTTGTTCTACTGAAACTTACCCTGTCGCAAGGGGACATCTTTGAAGATTTGAAGTGGTAATCCTCATTAACTATAATATTTAGGCAAATCGTCTCCATTTAAGATAGTGCTTAATTTTTAACTAGTGT
>CAVQCU010000119.1:0-4702 GCA_963710995.1 uncultured delta proteobacterium | reverse complement strand
TATCCAACAAAGAGCTTCCCAGGGGCGAGGTCGGCGAACTCGTTGCCCGCGGTCCTGCCATCATGCGCGGTTATTACAAAAATGAAGAAAAGACAGCCACGACCTTCCGTGGCGGGTGGCACCATACAGGTGACATTGTCCGAATGGACGACGAAGGGTTCATCTACTTTGTTGACCGGGCCAAGGACATCATCAAGACCGGCGGGGAAAATGTTTCCTCGCAGGAAGTTGAAGCGTTCCTGTACAAACACCCGAAGGTGGCCGATGCGGCCGTCATCGGTATGCCGGATCCGGTCTGGTCGGAGGCGGTTACAGCGATCATCGTTCCCAGACCGGGAGAAACCATCGACGAGAAAGAGATTATCGATTTCTGCAAGCATGCCATGGCCAGCTACAAGGTCCCGAAAAACATCTTCTTTGTCGAGGCGCTGCCGCGCAATCCGAGCGGCAAGATACTGAAGAACATTCTGCGCAAGGAATGCGAGGACAAACTGCGGGAAAGGTCTAAGGCCAACGGCATTGGGCGTTAAGCAAACTGTTTGCAGAACCCTGGCGTAGATCGCCGCTATACAAATGTACGAGGTTTGCCGCGGATAAATTTTTAAAAGAAAGGGGAAACATGACTGTAGGAAAGCTTTTTATGGAATAGAGTCCGTCCGCTTTGTTGCACTGGTGCGAATCGGCGATACGATCCATTGTGAGGCTAGGATTAAAAGCCTGACGGAAACGGATGCAAAACGGGGCATTATCGAATGGGAAAGTTTAATTAAGAATCAAAAAGGAGAAACAGTATCTTCTTATACCTCAAAAGTTCTTGCCGGTCGTAGGATATGAGGGGACAACCCGTTTGTGACTTTGACGGGAGTAAAGACAAAATAACATAATAATTGTGAGGTGAAGACTAATGAGCAATAAACGGATTGTTACATGTGCAATAACCGGATCCATTAATATTCCGACCATGTCGGAGTACCTGCCCATCACACCCCGGCAGATCGCCCAAAATGCACTGGATGCAGCTACTGCGGGAGCGGCCGTGGTGCATATCCATGCCCGCAATCCGGAGAACGGCATGCCCTCGTCGGATCTTAATGTCTTTCAGGAGATTATTGACCTCATTCGTGAAAAAAATAAGGAACTCATCATCTGTCTTACCACTGGTGGTGGAGCGGGCATGACAGTTGAGCAAAGGTTGGCTGTGGTGCCGCGGTTCAAGCCGGAAATGGCTTCCTGCAATCTTGGATCTATAAATTGGGGAATATTTGTTATCGGCGAGAAATATAAAGAGTTCAAATATCCTTGGGAAGGAGCGATGTTGAAGATGATGGAGGGGATCATCTTCCAGAATACCTTTGCCGATCTGAAAGCGATACTTCCCATTATGGCAGAAAATGGGACCAAGCCGGAGTTTGAGGTTTACGATACAGGGCACCTCTACAATTTGGCCTACCTGATACAGGCATGCTTTGTTAAACCGCCAGTTTATTTGCAGTTTGTGACCGGTATCTTGGGAGGTATCGGTTCAACCCCTTACGATCTTATCAATCTGCACACAACCGCTGATCGGCTTATCGGTCAGGGAAACTACCTGTGGTCAGCGTTCGGTGCTGGACGTGCCGAGTTTCCCGTCTGTACCCAGGCATTATTATTGGGAGGTAATGTGCGGGTAGGTATGGAGGACAACCTGATGCTCAACCGCAAGCAAAAGGCGAAGAACAATGGGGAATTGGTGGAGAAGATGGTGAGGATCATGCGGGAATTTGATTTCGAGCCAGCCACGACGGAAGAGGCGCGGAAGATTTTGGGTCTAAAGAAACTATAGCACTGTATCACGCTATAATACAGCGAAACAAGGAAGGCCCATAGCCAGTGGATATCGTTACAGAAGGGAAAGGACTGCCCTGAAGAAAATGGGCAGGCCGGAAGAGGTGGCCCGAATAGTGTCTTTTCTGACTTCGGATGGCGCCTAATATATTACAGGGGCAGTGATCCCGGTAGCTCAGGGGATTGATTTGCTCACACTATAGGTCACTATATAACAGTTACGATATCGGAAAAAAACTAGGAATAGGTAAGAGATGAATAATCAAGCGATGATGAATGAAGTGGCCATGTCCGTGAAGGTCATTAGGGAAGGCAAAGGTACATTATTTCGCTTTATTTCAAAAGCAGTAAAGGAGATCTATCATGTCGACTATGGAACTTACCCGCGATGGTGATGTGCACGTTCTGACCCTGACCAACGGCGCCCAAGAGAACCGCTTTACGGAAGACGTTATCAATGAATACGAGGCGGCCCTCGATGCTCTTGAGGCCTACAAAGGCAATACCGCCCTTGTCGTCACGAGCAACGATCCGAAGTTCTGGAGCAACGGGATCAACCTCCAGTGGATTACGAACCAGCCGCCAGATTATTTCCCCAGTTTCGGACGAATGCTGGACAAACTGTTTATGAGGTTCGCCATCCTGAACATGCCCACAGTGGGCTGCCTCACCGGCCATACCTACGCCGGTGGAGCTTTGCTCGCCGCCACACTAGACTTTCGTTTCATGCGTTCGGACCGGGGTTTCTTCTGTTATCCGGAGGTGGATATACGCATACCTTTCACGCCGATCATGCACCAGGTCCTCGACCTCCTGCCCGACCGCCTCGCACTGACGGAGTTGCTTTTAACAGGCCGGCGTATCAGCGGCATTGAGGCCCAGGCCAAACAGATCGTCATGGCGGCCTACCCTGCCGCAGAGCTCTGGGGAAAAACGATGGAGATGGCCCGGATGCTGGCGATGAAGGACCGGAAGAGCTACACGACCATCAAGCACAACATGCGTCAGTCCCTGGTGAATTCGTGTAAGAACTGGCAGGATTGACGGCGCATTCCTGCCATTCCCGCAATGAGGGGCAAATCAAATAAAGATCCGCTGAATATACTCTATTTTGAAAAAGGTCAGTTTAGGGTGTCACACTTTTAAACAGCCTCGTTTGTTTAAGATGCGGATTTTGCAGTAGCAGTAAATAATACCAATTTGGCATCAAACGCTAAGCATAAATTATATATTATGGAATATTATTAAATAGTTAACGAGATCATTACTTGATGTTTGATTGCAAATTGGTATAAGCTGTCGCGCATTCGCACATTTCATTCGGTATTCAATAAAATGTTCCGGAGATCTAATATCAACTTTTGTATTTGAAGGCGAGAGTGATGACGAATGCGATTACATGGCACCGTTCATTATGTAATGCGCAAGAATGATCAAAGAAAAAAGAGATACGCCGACTACTGACAGCACCTTATGAGGTGACATTGATTTTTTTAAAGTAATAATCAATTATTTATTCAAGTCTGCTCTTAAAGTTGTAAACAATGTAGAAGTTTTTCTTTATGAAGTTGATTTTAAGCTTAGAGAATTTAAAGGTGTAGCTTAAAGAAGATTTTGCATTAGATTGGACAAGATCGATGTACATACAATAATTATGTCTGATATGGAATTATAAGGGAGATATTATTCTATGGATAGAAAACAGGAAAAATTAAAAGCTATAGAAATAATTTGTAACAAACTTACTGAAAGAAACGCAACACTTATTTTTAGGGTCCGGTATAAATTCCGGTATAAAAAATCCAGATGATGGAAGGAAATCAAGCATTGGGATGTTGACTTCACTACAAAGTCTCAGTCGTGGGCATCTGTAAAAATTAAGGATTACCATTTTAAATGTGGTATCCGAAATTGCTAAATCTTTCCACTTCTTCCATTTTAGCGCTTTTTTCTATCTCTTATGAGGGCAGATCTTTGGTAATGGACCAAGCATTAAAGATGCTGAAACCTACACCGGCAATGATAAGAAAAATCATAAAGCAGGAAAAGACCTGATAGGCTTCCATCTGTGTTTTTGCTATCAGTTCAGTTTCCTTCAGTCTTTTTTCAGCTAGGTTTTTAATAATATCCACAATAGCGTCTATATCATCTGTCAGTTTCCGATCAATGCCGCGTATGCTTTTATCGACCAGTACGGCACTTCTGAGATCAAACTGATAATACTTTTTAAGGGCTTCTCGATACTGATGCCCTAATTCTTCATGAACTTTTATCGCATTAGCAATCTGGGGAACAGACATCCCCGCACTTGATGCTATTTGGGACAGTTCTTTGAGATATTCATTTACCTTTCGATCTTCTTCGTTAAAGGCTATTAAATATTTATCATACAAATCTTTATCGTCCCCACGCAGGAGAATATTTTTCCATTCCTGAACCTGCTTCTTGAAATGGACCTGGGAAAGACGCGCTGTATCAATGGCATTAACCATCGTTTGTCCCTCAAGAATGCTTTTGTGAAGGCGCTGATTTGATTCCAGAATAGCAATGAGTCCGTATAATCCGATGACAATGATCAACATCGTAAGTATACCCAAGGAAATAATGACTCGCCTACGAATGGATATGTCTTAGAAAATGGTATGTGGCTCTTTCATAAAAATGATCTCATTTATATGAATGAATTTTCAGATTGCAACGCCTTTATCTACCTTTAAGATTTATATCACATGTTACGTTAGAATTCAGCCATTTTTATTTATTTCCGATTGAAACCCCCATGCCGACCTGTCGGCACAAATAAGAATATAAATAGATCTATTTATAGGGGAAAGGTTGTATATCCATCAAGACTGATGATTTGAGGATAACAGGAAGT
>CAVQCU010000118.1:0-4662 GCA_963710995.1 uncultured delta proteobacterium | reverse complement strand
ATCATCTGTCCATGCCCTTCCCCATGACCTCTCATGGGCATATCCCTCATCTCTGAAAAAGCGGGCACAGCAAAAACAACCGTCAACAACAATGTAAGTAATATTTTTTTCATAATCTTCTCCTTTTTTATCTAGTTTAAATTCTTTGCTCCGAAGACCGCATGCTTTTACTTTTTCTTCAGGTCTTCAATCAACTGTCTTAAGAGCTTTAATAGATATAAATGTTTTTTGTAGTGTGCTTCATTTAGCATGGCAGAAAGCACAACCGCAAAAAGTCTATTCAGGTTTATACTTAAACGATACTCTTAATTTCGCCCGATACTCCACAACTTTCCCTTTTTCCACTCTCATATCGAGTTCTTTTACCTCAGCAACCCTTATTTCTTCTAGGCTTTTTGCCGTAACTTCAACAGCTTGTCTGGCAGCATCTTCCAATGGTTAAGCGGGCTATTTTCAGTGACCAAATCTGCAGTAGAGAGACTTTTCACTTTGATTTTCCGTTAATGATCGCTCCTCCATTAACTTGATGGCGTAACTTCTTGCTAAGCTGCTTTCCTTACCTCAAGCAGCTCATCAAAGAGGGCGCGGTAATGTACCACCGCTTTGCGCAGCTCCTCTGTGTCGGCTTTGCCGTGCTCATCGCGAACCGCAATGGCCTGCGCCGCCCGGTAATTTGCAACAACCGCAGGGTGATCGACCGAAATATCGGCAGCACGGCGCTCAAAATCACCCATGGGGTAGCCACGCTTTAGCATCAACTCCCGGACCAACTCGCCGGCTTGGACGACCGCACCCTTGGGGTTATCAACGAAGCGGCCCTGCAAATCTTTCCATGTCTGACTGAACCTGTCGGCTTCAGACGGAGTCAAAGGTATGATAGTGAGACCCTCAACGCGCTTTTCGCGTGCTTTGAGTTCCGATTCGGCCTTTGTTCGACTTCCGAGATCATCGACGGATCGGCCGTATTCCGGACCAAAGCGTTCCTTGAGCCTATGAGATTGCTTTTTCTGGTAGATTAACCATACCGCAAGTGCAATCACTACAAGTATTGCCACGCTTGCAATAATGATCCATGTTTGTGTGTTAATCGTAGACATATGTACCTCCTATATTGATTAATGATGAGCCCATTGTTTGTCTTCGTCGGTATAGGATACGGTTTCTTACTACTGCCCCCAAACCTTCTTGACCTGGCCGACCTTTTCCTGAACTTTACCGGCTATCTTTTCACCGGTGCCTTCGGCTTCCAAATTTTGGTCATTGCTTACTTTCCCGGCGACCTCCTTGACCTTACCCTTCACTTCGTGAAACTTGCCTTCTGCTTTGTCTTGATTGCTCGATTTCATACTGTTCTCCTTCACGTATTTTATTTATCTGCTGGACTGACATCCCTTCTGCACCGGCATGGAACCGCACAGTGAAGCAATGATCTGTGACAATTCCATGCGCTTCTTAAGTAAGGACACTCATATTATGACCAACATCATACCGACAGTAGCTGCAACTAGCCTGCCAACAACTGGAAATAATCAGAAGTTTTAATTCATCCTTTAATAGTATGTGGTTAGATCAATAACAGGGAATTATGGGGATGTATGAAATGATTCGTTTGGCCTCAGTATTTGGTGGAACCTCAGTATGCTGAGGGCATAGAATCCTGATAGTAAATTAAAAAGTATATTTAAGTTATCTACTTGAACTGAAAATAAATCAAAGCAAAAGCGGCAGCGCTCATCAGTATCAGTGTTATCGATCCAAGAACATTGGACCATCTCTTGTTGGTATATTCGCCCATTACTTTTTTGTTGTTACAAATGTGTATAACAATTGCAATCATAACCGGCGCTGTTAAGCCATACAGAACCGCTGTGTAAATAAGCGCCTGTATGGGACTAATGCCGAGAAATTCCAAACACAAACCAACAACAAGCGACACTATAAGTGTTATGTAAAACCCTTTTGCTTCATGAAATTTTTTATCTAACCCTTGCTCCCAATTAAAAGTCTCGGCCATAATATAGGAGAGCGAGCCGGCTAAAACAGGTATTGCTAAAAATCCTGTGCCGATTACACCCACAGCAAAAAATAAATAAGAAAGTTCACCGGTCAATGGTTCTAATGCTTTTGCGGCTTGTTCTACCGTATCAATTTGTCTGATACCAGCTTTGTACAATACAGCGCCAGTTGTAACGATTATAAAAAACATGACAAGATTTGAAAATAACATCCCCAAATCAATATCAATTTTCATATCGTTTAAAATTCGTTTATTGATTACGATATATTTATTATTATGTGAAATGTCTTCCGCTTCCATGGTGGCTTGCCAAAAAAATAAGTAAGGAGAAAGTGTAGTGCCAAGAATGGCGACAATTATCGTAAAAAAAGATTTATTGAAATGAATAGTTGGAATAAAAGTACTTTTCATAACTTCAACCCAATTGGCATGTACCGAGAACGGAACCAAGACATACAATAATAACGAAATGCAAAGCCATTTTAATACAGCGGCAAATTTTTGATAGGGATACTTGATAATACAAAAAATAAGTAAACCCGTAATAATTATGCTGAAAGCAAAAGGTGGAATTTGAGGTATAAGTAAATTTGCAACGGCTCCCATTCCCTGGATGTCGGAGCCTATATTGAGTGTAATAGCGGGAAAACTAAACAACATCATGAGATATAAAATACTTTTCGGATAGTTCTTTTTTAGTGTTCCTGTCAATCCCGCTTGTGTTACTATACCAATTCGTGCACACATTTCCTGCACGGCTGCCATTAGAGGGAAAGTGATAATTGCAGTCCAAAGAGTTGCAAAACCAAAACCGGCTCCTGCCTGTGAATAGGTTGCAATTCCCGAAGGATCATCATCGCTTGCACCGGTAATAAGTCCAGGACCAAGTATGCGCCAGTATTTTTTAATTCTCACTGAAAGTTTTGTAGATTTATCCACCATAACGCATGCCGCCCATCATTTCTTGGCCGGGACATTCGCCCATGCACAGGTATAAATTCAACATATCCCCTCCATCCACTGACCTGCTTCGAATACTTGTACCATATGTTAAGTTAGAGTTCAGCTTTTTTGATGATTACCGAATGAAAGCTTGTATTTTCATCGAAGTTGACGACTTGAGGATAACAGGAAGTAAGAAACAAAAGGCCAATTTCCGAACCGTCAGAATTATTTCTTTCTCCTACTTATCAAGCATATGACCTTCAATAAGAATTTGATGATTACTGGGAGAAACATGTAATACTGTTTGGTAATAAAAAAGCGGTTAGAGATTTTCCCTAACCGCCGTGAAAATTAAATTTTACAGGACAAATTCTTATCAATCTATCCAACCATTAAATCGCCCTTAAAAAATAAAAGTTAAACCTGCAGTAATAATACTCGACCTATAATCAAGATCGCCAGAGCCGTCACCATAATAATTCTCACCAATATTGGGATAGGCCGCGAAATATTTATACCCTATCCCTAAACTCATATGGGGAGCTATATCAATATCCACGCCAGCGAGAAACTGCCAGCAGAATCCGCCACCTGATTCACTGGGCCAAATTGATACATTTGGGCCACCGTATTCTCTTTCGGTTATATCTCCGACACTGGCGTAAGCGTAACCTAAGCCACCCCCTACATAAGGATGAATGGGTCCTTCCGGATAACGCGCCTTTAGATTAAAGAGAAGAGCATGTATGCTCATATTTCCATCCAATGTAGCAGAATGACCAGGATTATCCGGTGAAGGAATTATTTTGTTATTATCGAAATCATTGTTAATATAGATGTATTCAATTTCCATAGCCATAATTCTTCGGGTAAAGGGAGTGTTCCAGCCTGTTTTTATACCTAAAAGATAGCCATCATCCAAAGTTGTATCGAATTTATCGGCGCTACTATCAGGATTAGAAATTTCCATCGTCTGGGGAATAACATACCCGCCGAAAACGCCGAAATAAAAGCCTATGTTCTCCACTGCAAAGGCGGTCTGTGAAAACAGTAAAAATATAATAATCAACCCTATTCTTTTCATATTCTTTCCTCCTTTTTATGTGCAGTTTATCACTTATAAATCCCTATCCACTGTTTAAAGACTCCAGAACACCTGTCACTAAAGCCAAGTTCTTGTAAAACAACTACCTTTGTTGTTGGTCCTGAGGTTGTCTCTGCCTCTGTTGACCTTGAGGTCGTCTTTGTTGCTGCTGATACTGAGGCCGCCTTTGTTGCTGCTGATACTGAGGCTGCCTCTGTTGATATTGCTGTTGCCTTTGTTGTCTTAGTTCCTGCCTTTGTTGTTGTGGTCGAGGCTGATAGTTCTGGACACCCCAAGTTCCTTGCCTTTCCCAATGTCGATCATTATGCCAGCTCCTCCAGTTCTGTTGAAGTCGTTGGTTAGGAATCCGTTCATAGTCCCATCGGTGTCCATACCAATTACGATCTCTGTAGTATCCTCTCCAACCTGGGTCAACATCAAAATAGAAACTTGGAATATAGTTATAATAACCCCAACCCCAGTTGTAATATTGTGAGCGATACCAATGACCTAACCATGGACGCCACCACCAACCATTCCAGAAAAACAAGTCTACATTTATATCAGGAACGACATAAACATCGTTTGTCTCAGGCATCACTATCACCTCTGGAGT
>CAVQCU010000117.1:0-7315 GCA_963710995.1 uncultured delta proteobacterium | reverse complement strand
ACAGGAAGTTATCTTTAAAAAACATTCCTACATTGATAACATCTTTCTGATTGCAGGCGATGACAAACCAGATTTTTCAACCAACATTTTAAGTTCTTGAGCAAGGTAATTCATTTCATCAGGTGCTTGTGAAACATGATAGAGCCCTCCAACTTCTCCGAATTTTGAAGAATATAATGCTCGGTAAATTGCAACTAAAATAAAACGAGGAAGAATTTTAATTAAATATAGACTCCTAGGAACAATCCGATAACCAAGAACCTGGATAACATTTAATGATTCACGGTGCGCATCTACAAGAAGGTAAAGATCAGCAGTTGACCTTGTTAAAGCGCGTATATTGAATTTATATTTGAGAACAAGTTTAGCAAATAGCGGAACTCCAATGCCATGTGTCATAAGAAAATCTATAATGCAGGTTGACATTTTCGCTTTGAATCCCCCTCGACGCATTATACTTACTAACCGTGTAAGTCTTGGGGTTATAGCGCCGTTAATCTCACCAAATGGTGTGGCAACCGATTTAAGTCTTATCGCTTTAATAACATCACCTTCTCGTCTACCGCCAGCAAAAACAAAGCCCAACATAACACGGTCTTTACCTAGAGCATTTGTATATTCATCGGCACCTGCGAGATTATTGCCCAAAAAGACAATATTTGGGGAACGATTCTGAGCTAATACCGGAAAAAGTTCAGAAACTTGATTTTTACGAATTATGACAAGAATATAATCATAAAAGTCGTCCGGATTTAGTATGTTGATTACTTTTACTTTTGTCACATTTCGTTTATGGTTAAGCGGATCCTCAATAATTATTCCTTCATTTAGGATTTCGTCGTAATGCTTTCCACGTGCAAGTATTGTCACGTCTATTTCATTATTATGTAAAACAGAGGCACACGTTGAACCATTTACACCAGCACCTATCACAAGAATTTTTGTCTTATCTATTTTCATACTGACCTACCCCCAAAAATTGTACCATATGTTAAGTTAGAGTTCAGCCATTTTTGATGATTTCCGATTAAAAGATTGTATTAGGAAAGGAAATTCAAAAAACAACTTTAGAGGAATTAAGAAACAACTTTATTTCAATTCCACTATTGGTTAAAGTCAAAAGGTTAAAGGCAGGTTAAAGAATTTTATTCGATAAAAATCGAAATTTACGAATTTTTCTGGCGGAGAGAGCAGGAATCGAACCCACCCGCTATTTTGAGATTGCTAACATTTTTATGTGTTTACGTCAATGGAATATTCCAAGGTTAAAGAAAAGTTAAAGGATTATTAAATGTCGAGATGGTCAGAGACTTACTTACTGTTAGTGTTAATTGACGAATTCCGAAAATTATGCAACATTACAAACGGTAATAGTTGAAATATTGTGGCACTACTGGGAAAAGAGGCGTTAAACGTAGAATACAAATCTCAGCTTTGAGTATCGCGAGAGTCTAGTCTGCTGGACTTGAAAAATTTTAGCTGAGAGTTCATTTATGAACATTAATAAAAGGCTAATAATTATGAGCATGGTTATTCAAAAAACAATGCGTTGTATGATATTGAGGGTACTGCTAGTGCTCATCGTAAATGTTGTTCTCGTATGGCCTTCTCCTGTATCAGCATCTCTGGGTGGCGATGTAACAACGGTGCAAGCCGATCAAGTTCATATGAAAGGTACACTGCGAAAAACAACAACCAATGCGTACATAATGCACGAGATTAAGACGCCAAAAGGCACTGTTGTGAGAGAATATGTTTCTTCGGATGGAAATGTTTTTGCCATAGTCTGGCAAGGCCCATTTTTACCAGACTTGCGCCAACTCTTCGGATCGCATTTTGAACATTTTTCGCAATCAGTTCAAAACCTCAAAAGTAAAAGCCCACGGATCCGTGGACGACTTCTGATAAGAGAGCCTGGGTTAGTCGTACAAACTAGCGGACACATGCGGGCGTATTTTGGCAGAGCTTACATACCTGAATTAGTACCACAAGGAATCCACATTGAGGAGATACAATGAAGGCCGTCCGTATTTGTATGCTGATCTCATTATTGTTTGGAGTGTGGATATTACCTGTAGGGTGCGGTGGCGGAGAGAATAGCGGAAGTACCACTACCACCACACAACCCATTGTGACCTCCGACACAAATGTGCAGACAATCACTGTGAATGGCGGGCCTACATCAATACCTGACTATCCCCAGCCTAATACTGCGTTTACAAGTGTTAAAATTTGTGTTCCCGGAACTTCTACGTGCCAAACGATCGATAATGTGATGGTGGATACTGGTTCAGTTGGGTTGCGGTTGTTGTCTTCTGCCCTTATCCTTACACTGCCGACAGAAACCACTAACAGTGGTAATCCAATTGGTGAGTGTGTCCAATTTGGAGATCTATCCTATGTTTGGGGACCTGTACAAACGGCCGATGTGTATCTGGCAAATGGTAATGAGATCGCATACTCTGTGCCAATTCACGTTCTTGATCCCAACTTTCCTACTACTAATTACGTTGTGCCAAGCGATTGTTCATCTGGACAGACAGGAGGAGAGGAAGATACTCTGTCGTTATTGGGTGCCAATGGAATATTGGGTGTAGGATCATCTCAGTATGACTGCTCCTCCGCAGGAACCAACTATTGCGTCTCTGGGTCCCAATCAGCTGCTTATTACACATGCACTTCGTCGGACTGCACAGATGTGACTGTTAGTTTGTCGAAACAGGTGCAAAATCCAGTGGCTCTGTTTTCCACGGATAACAATGGCGTCATCATTAAGTTACTGGCCGTTTCTGGTCCAACTCCCAGCCTTACCGGCTCAATGGTCTTTGGCATTAGCACACAAACAAACAATGTGTTGGGCAGCGCAACGAAGTTTTATCTCGACCAGAATGGATACATTAGCACAACGATTAACGGTACAACCTCCAGTAGCTTACTTGACAGCGGTTCTAATGCATATTATTTCCAAGATGATTTAATTCCTTATGACTCGAATACCCTATGGTACACACCTAGCAGCACATTAACTCTATCTGCAATTATTGGAAATAATACCAATGTGAACTTCAGCGTGGGTAATGGGGATAATATGCCTAACGATGCCGTCCTTAACACTCTAGCGGGATACTCAATTGGCCCCTTTGACTGGGGGCTGCCCTTCTTCTATGGACGCAATGTTTATACATCGATCACTCCCCAAGGCGATAGCGCGTATTGGGCGTTCTAATCCAGATATAATTGTAAGACATTAGTACTCGAGTCACCATAATCAATTCATCGGGTTTCCCCATTAAAACAAGATTAGTCAATAGTTGAGTTTGTTGCTGAAGGGCTAAGATTTGTATCCATATTTTAACCAGAAGCAAGAAATATTGCTGATCACAATTGGCAAACTGAGGCGGTTAACATGGAGTTTTACGCTCTTTCAATTGATAATCTTCACTCTTGCTAACTCAAAAAGGTTGAGCCTTCGTAGGTGAAAGAGATAAAAAATATATTCACCCTACTTCATTCATCAAAATATTCTGAACCTCTTTATCCTCAATACCCAAGTATCGCATCGTTATAGCCGGACTTGAATGATTAAAACGTTTGCAGAGTATCTCAAAGCCAACGCCATAGACCGTTCTTTGAACGTATCCCCATGTCTTTCTCAATGAATGAGCACCATAATTGCCTTTTAAGTTAATCGTTCGCGTCCACTGCTTGACCATGTTATTGACACATTGAACCGTTACAGCCTTACTTCCTTTTCTACTACTGAATAAAAAATCATCATTACTTGGTTTCAATGCCTCAAGATAAATCTGTAAAGACTTGTGAATACTTTTATTCATAACCAAAATATTACGTTTACCAGTTTTACCCTCCTTGATAATCAACGTATCGCCTACCTTCATACCTTTGACATCGCTAACCCTGAGTTTCAACAGATCACCCGTTCTTAAGCCGTTATTTGTACCCATAACAAATAAAAGATTGTTTCTTGGATTATCAGATAGCAGTTTTGAAATAGCCTGAATATCCTTCATCCTCCTGATAGGATCGACTGTAATCTTGGAACCTTTTTGTGGTCTGTTACTGTTTTGTCCTTTTGTCATAATTCATAAAATCTCCTTTCGTTGAATTTTAAGTTCTGGTGGAGGGGTGCTAGTGATTTAATATTCAAAATCAAGAGAAGTTTTTATTTCTTACGAGAATGAAGATAATGACTTGATATACTGGAGTGAACAGAGATTATCTGAATATTAAGTCTTATCTAAAAATTAATATTCAAACTGATTTAGAAATTTTATTTTTTACTTCCTGAAATCCTCAATTTCCAAACTTATAAATTTATGCTAGATTACAACCAGTAATCGTCAAACAATCCATCAAACAATGTTATAAGAAAAAGGAGGGAAAAAATGAAAAAATTATTAATAACTTCTTATTGGATTGGGATAATAGCTGACGCACTTGCAACAATCCTTCTATTCTCCTCCAAAACAGCCAATATTGTGTTGCAACCACAATCATTTGAAATATCGGAAGTCTATCTTTATGTTTCAAGAGTAGCAGGGGCCTTAATGTTAGGGTGGACTGTGTTGCTTATTTGGGGAGTAATGAAGCCAATTGAACGAGCTGGCATTTTAATGATTACACTTTTTCCTGTTGTTGCTATTCTGGCTCTAGCAGCAATATTAGTAGTAAAATCGGGGCAAATTGCGTTTGATAAAGTTTTACCTATGTTTATACTATATATTGTAGTATTTGCGACATTTATACCAAGTTATCTTTGGGCAAAAAAACACCAAAAATAAATTTTCTAACAAAAGCAATACAGCCGATCGCTATGCTCCGGCTGATTTTTTCGGTACTAGGAAATAGATAATGATCAAATACGAGCATTCCAAACCAACTCTTTCTGAATATAAGGGGCTTTTTGAGAGCACAGGATGGACATCTTCTATTTCAGTATCCGATGAAATTCTACAAACGGCAATTGATAATTCTTGGTATTGGATTTCAGCCTATGACGATCAAACACTTATTGGCATTGGTCGTCTAGTATCGGATGGAGCTCTTTACGCATTTGTCTGTGACATGATCGTTCATCCCAAATACCAGAAGCAAGGTATTGGAACCTCCATACTTGAAATGTTAAAAGAAAAGTGCATGAAGCATTCATTTCAAAGAGTGTGGTTGTTTGCAGCACCGGGCCGGGCTGGATTCTATTTAGATAATGGTTTTGAAATTAGGCCAGATAATGCACCTGGCATGCAGATGAAAAAAAACTGGTAACAAATCAATCCAGCGAACTCACTACACTCTCGATGAATTTTTCGTTACTCTCTTACAATCCGTAATCCTCAATTCTAATAACTGCCCATTACTGAAACAAGGTGAATTCAATAACCAAAATATTCTCTTGTTTTCAAGAAAATTAAAGTTCAAACCAATCATAAATCCACTGACGCGTCCCATCGCCATCGTGAAATCGAATAATTTATATTCATAAAATTGATATACAGAAAAAATATTTTCTTTTTTTATTTCCTGTTATGAAAACTTTTTATCATAATAATCTAAAAATAATAACCGCCTGAAATTCCGGTCGTCCTTCATCAAATAACGGCATATCTGTATTGTATCATACCTTGAGTGTTTCTTTTGTCTGGCAGCTCATTTTTTAAAAGTACAGGGGACTATTTGGCTTATATTTTATATTGCCTGTTACAATTTTTATATCCACACCTACCTGTATGTCTTCAGCAAGCATGAGACACATAAGATTTTTTTTAGTTTGTAGTTTTTGATATTGGCCTGGGTGGAAAGTAGGCTTATAATATGATGAGCCTACAGAAAGGAGTTAATCATGGAAGAATCCACCCTAGCTTTAGAGAAGGAAGAAATAGCCGCTACTCCCGGCAGCGCTGCTAAACTCATCCGCGAAGTAAAAAGGCATACCCGCAAGAAGTTTTTCGCAGAAGACAAAATAAGAATAGTTTTGGAAGGCTTTCGTAAGGAAATCCCTGTATCAGAACTTTGCCGCAGAGAAAACATTTCCACTGCCATCTATTATTCCTGGCTTAAAGATTTCATGGAAGCAGGCAAGAGCAGACTTAAAGGCGATTCCTTGCGTAATGCCACCACGAAAGAGGTAAAGGGGCTTCGTGAAGAAAACTCCCGTTTGAAAGAACTTTTGGGAGAACAAGCTCTGGAGATGCAGCTGCTTAAAAAAAGTCTTGTATCATAAAAAAGGGTTGGCACAGGGCTATGGATGAATATCAAAGAGAAGACTTAATCAAGAAAGTGGAATTGCGGAAAGGTCACAGGGCAAATATTTTGGATGACCTTGAAATTCCCCGTTCCACTTACTACAGATGGCGTAAGGCGTTCGATGATAATGGCCTGCCAGGTCTTGCCAAAACAAAGCCTCTGGCAAAACGTGTTTGGAACAGACTAACCAAGCCTGAGATAGATAGGGTTCTCGAGGTAGCCCGCCTGCATCCTGAGTTATCTCCGAGGTTATTAGCCGTTAAGATTACCGACGAGGGAACCTTTTCCATATCGGAATCCACGGTCTACCGTATCCTAAAAGAGAATAACCTCATCGCTCCCAGACCTCTCCCTGAAATGCCTGCAGCTAAAGAGTGGAGGCATAAGACAACCAAGCCGGATGATCTTTGGCAGTCGGATGCTACTAATATCTTCATTGTAGGCTGGGGTTATTACAAGCTCATTCCTGTTGAGGATGATCATTCACGTAAGATCTTGGGCCATGATATCAGGCCCGATGAGACAGCCTTCAGCTTCACCGATGTGATGGAAATAGCGCTTGAGAACGCCCGAAAAGAAGGTCACCTTACGGATCAAAACGGTATGCCTTCACTCTATACCGATAACGGCCCTGGTTTTGTCTCTATCGTTATGAGCCGCTACCTTGAGGCGCATGGCATCAGGCATATCTTCGGCACGCCTTTCCATCCCCAGGGAAGAGGCAAAATTGAACGGTTTAACCGCAGCATCAAATAAAAGCTCTGCATTGTGGTCTATTGCTCTCCGGAAGAGCTTAAAAAAGCGGTGGCTGAAGCTATTAAGATTTACAATGCCACGCCGCATGAATCTTTAAGTAACGTATCGCCAAATGATGTCTATGCCGGCAGAAAGGAGGATATTTTACAAAAACGGAAGAAAAAGAAACAATTGACCTTAGAACGCAGGAAGCATTATAATTTGTACGGTATGAATGTTAACCAAAACAATGACCCAGGTCAGGAGCAAAACGCAAACTCATATCAGGCTAATGTGTCTCAAAAGGTCTGAAGATATA
>CAVQCU010000116.1:0-7197 GCA_963710995.1 uncultured delta proteobacterium | reverse complement strand
TCGGTTTGACAGGTTGGATGGGCGTAACAAGGCTGGTACGGGCTGATTTCATTTCATTGCGGGAAAGGGATTTTGTTCAAGCCGCAAGAGCAATAGGAGCCGGCGATTTGCGGATTATTTTTTTACATATTCTTCCCAACGCTATGGCGTCTATTTTAGTAGCGGCGACATTGGGTATTGCCGGAGCGATACTTACCGAATCGGCCTTGAGTTTTTTAGGCATTGGCGTTCAGCCTCCCACGCCCAGTTGGGGTAATATTTTGACTGCCGGTAAGGACAATATAGATATTGCCTGGTGGCTTTCCCTCTACCCGGGGCTGGCTATATTGATTACGGTTGTCGGTTATAATCTTCTGGGAGAGGGGATAAGAGACTCGCTCGATCCGCGCCTGAAAAAATAATACCAAGTTGCTTTCAAACATTCAAATATGAATTATTGAAAGCTTACTTGGTATTATGCCAAGTCAATAGACTTGTTAATGTCTGATAGCTATTTGGTATGATGTTCTCCGTTTGGTTTTTGTTCATACTTGATTAAATTGCAAAAATGTAATAGTAGTCGGCTCGTTCAATTCATGTAAGGAGAAAAGAATAACATGTCCCAAAAAGTTAATGAAGAATTAAAGAGCCTCGATAAGCGCATTCTTTCGCGCAAGGTCTCACACGGTGAGATTTCCGAAAAAGATTTAAAAAGCTTTCTTAAAACACTTCCTGACGTTGCGGAAAATGCCGAGGAAGTTAATTTGAATGAAAACGAAAAATAGTTTCTTATGCTTATTGATTCCCACGCCCATTTGGAAATGAAAGAATTCGATTCCGACCGTGAGGAAGTGATCAAACGGGCCGGAGAGGCGGGAGTTGATTTTATTATTACTGTGGGAACAAATTTAGCGCTAAGCCGCAAAGCTGTTGCCCTTGCCCAAGGGCATGAAAATATTTACGCGACAATCGGTATCCATCCCCATGATGCAGCGAAAACAGATAAAACAACCTGCGAATCTCTTAAAGAGCTTGCGCATAAGCAAAAAATTGTTGCCTATGGCGAAATCGGATTGGATTTTTTCCGCAATATTTCATCTCGGGAAAAACAAATAGACGTATTCGGTCTGCAGCTGGAATTAGCGCAGGAGCTTAATCTGCCTGTGATTATTCATGATCGCGAAGCTCATGAGCAAACGCTGAAAATGGTTAAAGCTTCCAGTGTGCGCCGGGGGGTGTTTCACTGTTTTTCCGGTGATTATGCCATGGCTAAACAATGCATAGACCTTGGATTTTACATCTCCATCCCCGGCGTGGTGACATTTGATAAGGCCAAAACAATTCAAGATGTCGCCGAGCGCGTGCCTCTCGCTTCTTTATTGTTGGAGACGGACGCGCCTTATCTTGCGCCCGTTCCGCATCGCGGCAAAAGAAATGAGCCTTCTTTTATTATCCATACGGCAAAAAAAGTGGCGGAAATTAAAAAAGTTTCTTGGGAAGAAGTAGCCCTGGTGACCGCTTGCAATACAATGACCCTTTTTGGTATTAATACCAATTAGCTATCTGATATTTAGAGGTTGATTTACGGGGCATAATACCAAGTAAGCTTTTAAAAATTCATATTTTAATTTTTGAAAGCAACTTGGTATAAAACTTCCTGTAGCAATTAACTGGATGTTCGCCAGTATATTATAAAATTAAAATGATGAAAAATAACTTGAAAGCAGTTGTTCTTCTTAGCGGCGGTATTGATTCCGCCACGACGCTGGCTATTGCTCAAAATATGGGATTCGATATCTACGCGTTGAGCTTTCGCTACGGGCAGCGGCATGCTGTGGAACTGGAAGCAGCCATGCGTATTGCCCAAAGCTGTAAGGTTGCCGAGCATCTGATAATCGATATTGATTTGCGAAAGATCGGCGGTTCTGCGTTAACCGCGGATATTGCTGTTTCCAAGAATAGAAGCACGGAACAAATGGGAAAAGATATTCCGGTAACCTATGTTCCGGCTCGGAACACTATATTTCTTTCTTACGCTTTGGCCTGGGCGGAAGTGATAGACGCCTGCGATATTTTTATCGGAGTAAATGCCTTGGATTACAGTGGTTATCCCGACTGTCGTCCCGAGTATATTGCCGCTTACGAAAAGATGGCCAATCTGGCAACGAAAGCCGGTGTGGAAGGCGGGCAGAAATTAAAAATTCACGCTCCGCTCATCCAAATGAGTAAAGCACAGATTATCCAAAAGGGCATTGAACTGGAAGTGGATTATAGCCTGACGCACAGTTGCTATGATCCGTCGGCTTCAGGTGAAGCCTGCGGCGAATGTGATTCCTGCCTTTTACGGTTGAAAGGGTTCATGGATGCAGGCGTTAAAGACCCTATAAAATATAAGATATAAGGTTTGACTTTGAGCTACTTTGTTAAGGAGATATTTTATTCGATTCAAGGGGAAGGATTTTATTCCGGCCGGCCGACGGTTTTTTGCCGTTTTGCCGGCTGTAATTTATGGTCGGGGAAAGAGGCCGATCGTGAAAAAGCCGTTTGTAAATTTTGTGATACGGATTTTATCGGCTGTGATGAAACGGAAGGCGGACAATTCCTGACACCTGCGGAGTTAGTCAGAAGAATTGAAAAATTATGGCCGAAGAAAAATGTAAAATCAGTCAAGCCCTTGGTTGTCTGCACAGGAGGGGAGCCATTATTGCAGCTGGATATAGAGTTGATATCGGCTTTGCACGAGAAGGGCTGGGAAGTAGCCGTCGAAACCAACGGCACGCTCTTGCCTCCGCCGGGTATCGATTGGATCTGCGTCAGTCCCAAAGCCGGCGCTAAGTTATTGTTGAGTTCGGGGCAGGAGTTAAAATTGGTATTTCCACAGACGGGGGCGGAACCGGAAAAATATGCAATGTTGGATTTCCAGTATTTTTTCCTGCAGCCTATGGATGGACCTGATCGTGAGGTGAATACGTGTCTGGCATTAGAATATGTTCTGTCTCATCCACAATGGCGGTTAGGCTTGCAGACGCATAAAATTTTGGGTATAAAATAGGGAGCTTAAATGGAAATTTTTAAAGTATTTAAATTTGATGCAGCTCATCGCCTGCCCAATGTTGGACAGGGGCACAAGTGCTCCTTATTGCATGGACATTCCTTCAGGGTTGAAATACATATAAAAGGTGCGGTTGAACCGCACTCCGGATGGGTAATGGATTTTGCCGATATTATTGAAGCGTTTAAACCTTTGCATGAACAGCTGGATCATAAATATTTAAATGAGATTGATGGGCTGGATAATCCGACATCGGAAAATATCGCTAAATGGATATGGAAGCGTCTTCGTTTAGCGCTGCCGCAATTGAGTAAAGTTGTTGTCCAGGAAAGTACAGAGTCAGGTTGTATTTATGCAGGTGAGGAATAGGATAAAACATGCAAATTAAACACATTGCTTTTTGGGGGTTAATGTAATAAATTTTATAACAGGGGTGCTTGATGGCTGAGATTATACCCTTTTAACCTGACACGGATAATGCCGGCGTAGGGAGTGGCGACACAAAAACTATTATCAGAGCCATATCCTATGAAGGCAAAAGGGTATGGCTTTTGTCGTTTAATGTATGTGCAGAGCGTTGAAAAATCGGATTATTCGAGCTCAGAGTATTTTTTCGGTTATGTCCAAGAGAAATATGCGGGGCAAGGCGTCCGAAAAAATCCTCGATTCGCTCTTAATGCTCCGATTTTTCAAGAATTGAAAATGTAATTTAATTTTAGAGAAGTTAACATGTCACAAATAGTAAATATAGTCAGTGGCGGGCGCTTGGGCGATCAGTCCTTCTTTCAGAGAAAAATTGCCCGAATGGAAAATTGTCTGATCATTTGCTGCGACGGCGGTGCGCATCATCTATGGAAAACGGGAATTAAGCCGGATGTAATCATCGGCGATATGGATTCGATTGAACCCGACCATCTGGCAAGTTACTCTAAGCAAGGTGTAAAGATAATAAAATATCCGGTCAATAAAGATTTCACCGATACGGAACTGGCGCTCGATTACGCGCTGGGTTTGAAACCGGATTCGATATTTATTTGGGGCACTCTGGGCGGCAGAATTGATCACACCCTGGCCAATGTTTTTTTGCTTTGCAAGGGACAGGAAAAGGGAATCAAAACATATCTGATTGACAAATATGGCGAAGCTTTTGTGCTGGATAAAGAAACTTCTTTTATTAATGAAGCAGGAAAAACCGTTTCTCTTCTTGCGCTCAGTCCCGAAGTTACGGGAATAAATCTTACGGGCTTTCTTTATCCTCTTAAAGAAGGAACATTAGTAATGGGCGATTCTCGTGGCATCAGCAACGTTATTAATGACGCTCGCGCCGGCATTAGTGTCCTTCAGGGAAAACTTCTCGTCATTAGATATTGGCAAAAAGATTTTTTTCCGGAGGCACTTTGATTTATGGGGACGGTCAAAATATTATGTATAGGTGGTTCCGATTCCAGCGGCGGCGCCGGAATCCAGGCGGATTTGAAGGCTATCAGCGCCTGTGGTTGCTATGGACTGAGCGTAATCACGGCAGTGACCGCGCAAAACACTCAAGGCGTTCAGTTTGTACATCCTGTTCCGCAAAAATTTATTTTGGCGCAATTGGATTCAGTGCTGAGCGATATTGGTGCTGATGCGGTTAAGACAGGGATGCTTTTAACCGTCGGGGCTGTCGAATCTGTTGTTAAAAAGGTCAAAGAATATAGTCTGGAGAAATTAATAGTTGACCCGGTGATGGTCGCCAAGGGCGGCCATTCTTTAATGCAGGATGGGTCAAGAGATATAATTATCAAAAAGTTGCTGCCGCTGGCTTTTGTTGTTACGCCGAATATTCCCGAGGCGGAAACATTGGCGCAAACGAAGATTAGATCAATTGCCGCGATGAAAAAAGCGGCGGTTATAATTCATCGACTGGGCGCAAAAAATGTGCTGATTAAGGGAGGGCACCTGCCGGTAAGAAAGCGATCAGGTGCCTTGGATATTCTCTTTGACGGAGATCATTATTATGAGTTTTCCTCTCCCTGGATCAATACGAAAAATACTCACGGTACCGGCTGTACTTATGCCTCAGTATTGGCATCGGCTCTTGCCCGGAGGAAAAATATCGTTGATGCCGCTTGGCAGGCCAAAATTATGGTTACTGCAGCTATTGAGAATGCTTTCAGTCTGGGGAAGGGATATGGATCGGTTAATGTCTTTGGAAAAATGTTTTAATACCAAGTCGCATTCTTTGGCTAACTTTGTTGGCTTCGTTGTCGGCTTCCTCGACGTATCAACAATACGCCTGCGGAGCCTCCTCCTTGCCCCATTGGCAAGGGACAGTTCAACTAACGAATTACAGTTTAACTTCATAACTGTAATTCGATTTTCACTGCCGTTGCGTTATCCTTTGAATGCGACTTCCTATAACTAAAATAAACACAGTAAAAAATTTGTAAGTTGAAAAAGTTACTTTAATATTTCAAAGGAAGAAATTAGCGCAATTAGAAAAAGCCCGAAAAGGCTTGATTACAAAAGAAATGAAAATTGCCGCCGCAGCCGAGGGCGTGGAGCCGGAATACATCCGGCAGGGGATGGTAGATGGGAATATAGTGGTTTGTCGCAATGTAAATCATACGGCCATTAAACCTTTGGCGATCGGCAAGGGTTTGCGCACTAAAGTGAATGCCAATATCGGTACATCGAAAGACAATAATGATTTGACACTGGAGTTGGAAAAATTAAAAATCGCCACAGAAGTGGGCGCTGATGCTGTGATGGATCTTTCCACTGGCGGCGATCTGGCACAAATCCGCAAAGCGGTCATGGAGAAGGCAACAGTAGCCATCGGCACGGTGCCGATTTATCAGGCGGCAGTAAATATTTTGCAGAAGAAGAAAGCGATATCGGAAATGACCGCGGAAGATATATTTGCTGTGATCGAGGAAAATGGCAAAGACGGAGTGGATTTTATTACTGTTCATTGCGGCGTGACCAGAATGAGTGTTGCGGCGGTAGAAGAGCAGGGAAGAATATTAGGAATTGTCAGCCGCGGCGGCGCCATGACCGCTAATTGGATGTATTGCAATAAACGTGAGAATCCACTTTATGAAGAATATGACCGGCTTCTGGAAATAGCCCATCGCTACGATATGGTTTTGAGCCTCGGAGACGGACTTCGACCCGGAGCCATAGAAGATGCCACAGATCAGGGGCAATTGCAGGAGTTGATCATTCTGGGTCAACTGGCCCAGCGGGCGCGTGCAGCCGGAGTGCAGGTGATGATTGAAGGTCCAGGCCATGTTCCCATAACCAAGATTGAGGCCAACATTAAACTGCAAAAGAAAATCTGTCAGGGCGCTCCGTTTTATGTATTGGGGCCGCTGCCTACGGATATCGCGCCGGGCTATGATCACATAACTTCCGCTATCGGCCTGGGAATTGCCGGAGCTGCCGGAGCGGATTTTCTTGTGTTATGTCACGCCCGCGGAACATTTGCGTCTGCCGACTTTAGCTGATGTCCGTGAAGGGGTTATTGCCGCGCGCATAGCCGCGCATATTGCCGATATTGCCAAAAATCTACGTAGCGCACGAGAGCCACACCGGAAAATGTCGCAGTGCCGGAAAAATTTCGACTGGCAGGGGCAAGTGGTGGCGAATTATCCATTGACCCGGAAAAAACAGTTACATTTTTGGAAAAAAGCAAAAGCGCGCAGGATCGAAGGTTGCACCATGTGCGGTGAATTTTGCGCCATTAAATTAGGGAAAAGGTAACCCGCTTTTAAAGGGTCAATGGGCAAGTAGCAAGCGAAATCCGGCGTATGCCGGATAGCAAGGGAAAGAATACTGGATTACCCAATCGATTTGGGTAATGACAACTATCGAGTAAACTTCCTCAGTCATTCCCTTGCGAATGAAATGCGACACGGGAATCCAGAATCATTTAATGCTTTTGAATGGACAAGAAATAAAATGGGAAATGACAATTGCCAGAATGCGGAAGAAATCGTTCGCCGGCTGAAACAGTCAGGTTATGAAGCATATTTTGTCGGCGGTTGTGTGCGTGACTTTATTCTTGGCAATGTTCCCGGTGATTACGATATTGTAACGTCGGCGCGCCCCGATCAAGTCACTGCGATATTTGATCACACCGTGGCCATTGGCGCAAAGTTCGGTGTTGTTGCCGTTATTGCGGA
>CAVQCU010000115.1:0-4159 GCA_963710995.1 uncultured delta proteobacterium | reverse complement strand
TGGAAATTTTTAAAGTATTTAAATTTGATGCAGCTCATCGCCTGCCCAATGTTGGACAGGGGCGCCGAGTGCTCCTTATTGCATGGGACATTCCTTCAGGGTTGAAATACATATAAAAGGTGCGGTTGAACCGCACTCCGGATGGGTAATGGATTTTGCCGATATTATTGAAGCGTTTAAACCTTTGCATGAACAGCTGGATCATAAATATTTAAATGAGATTGATGGGCTGGATCATCCGACATCGGAAAATATCGCTAAATGGATATGGAAGCGTCTTGGCGACTTTCTGACGCTGCCGCAATTGAGTAAAGTTGTTGTCCAGGAAAGTACAGAGTCAGGTTGTATTTATGCAGGTGAGGAATAGGATAAAACATGCAAATTAAACACATTGCTTTTTGGGGGTTAATGTAATAAATTTTATAACAGGGGTGCTTGATGGCTAAGATTATACCCTTTTAACCTGACACGGATAATGCCGGCGTAGGGAGTGGCGACACAAAAACTATTATCAGAGCCATATCCTATGAAGGCAAAAGGGTATGGCTTTTGTCGTTTAATGTATGTGCAGAGCGTTGGAAAAATCGGATTATTCGAGCTCAGAGTCTTTTTTCGGTTATGTCCAAGAGAAATATGCGGGGCAAGGCGTCCGAAAAAATCCTCGATTCGCTCTTAATGCTCCGATTTTTCAAGAATTGAAAATGTAATTTAATTTTAGAGAAGTTAACATGTCACAAATAGTAAATATAGTCAGTGGCGGGCGCTTGGGCGATCAGTCCTTCTTTGCGAAGAAAAATTGCCCGAATGGAAAATTGTCTGATCATTTGCTGCGACGGCGGTGCGCATCATCTATGGAAAACGGGAATTAAGCCGGATGTAATCATCGGCGATATGGATTCGATTGAACCCGACCATCTGGCAAGTTACTCTAAGCAAGGTGTAAAGATAATAAAATATCCGGTCAATAAAGATTTCACCGATACGGAACTGGCGCTCGATTACGCGCTGGGTTTGAAACCGGATTCGATATTTATTTGGGGCACTCTGGGCGGCAAATTGATCACACCCCTGGCCAATGTTTTTTTGCTTTGCAAGGGACAGGAAAAGGGAATCAAAACATATCTGATTGACAAATATGGCGAAGCTTTTGTGCTGGATAAAGAAACTTCTTTTATTAATGAAGCAGGAAAAACCGTTTCTCTTCTTGCGCTCAGTCCCGAAGTTGCGGGAATAAATCTTACGGGCTTTCTTTATCCTCTTAAAGAAGGAACATTAGTAATGGGCGATTCTCGTGGCATCAGCAACGTTATTAATGACGCTCGCGCCGGCATTAGTGTCCTTCAGGGAAAACTTCTCGTCATTAGATATTGGCAAAAAGATTTTTTTCCGGAGGCACTTTGATTTATGGGGACGGTCAAAATATTATGTATAGGTGGTTCCGATTCCAGCGGCGGCGCCGGAATCCAGGCGGATTTGAAGGCTATCAGCGCCTGTGGTTGCTATGGGTTAAGACGTAATCACGGCAGTGACCGCGCAAAACACTCAAGGCGTTCAGTTTGTACATCCTGTTCCGCAAAAATTTATTTTGGCGCAATTGGATTCAGTGCTCAGCGATATTGGTGCTGATGCGGTTAAGACAGGGATGCTTTTAACCGTCGGGGCTGTCGAATCTGTTGTTAAAAAGGTCAAAGAGGATCGTCTGGAGAAATTCATGGCTGACCCGGTGATGGTCGCCAAGGGCGGCCATTACTTAATGCAGGGTCGGTTAAGAGATATAATTATCAAAAAGTTGCTGCCGCTGGCTTTTGTTGTTACGCCGAATATTCCCGAGGCGGAAACATTGGCGCAAACGAAGATTAGATCAATTGCCGCGATGAAAAAAGCGGCGGTTATAATTCATCGACTGGGCGCAAAAAATGTGCTGATTAAGGGAGGGCACCTGCCGGTAAGAAAGCGATCGGGTGCCTTGGATATTCTCTTTGACGGAGATCGTTTATATGAGTTTTCTCCTCTCCCTGGATCAATACGAAAAATACTCACGGTACCGGCTGTACTTATGCCTCAGTATTGGCGTGGGCTATACTGCCCGGAGGAAAAATATCGTTGATGCCGCTTGGCAGGCCAAAATTATGGTTACTGCAGCTATTGAGAATGCTTTCAGTCTGGGGAAGGGATATGGATCGGTTAATGTCTTTGGAAAAATGTTTTAATACCAAGTCGCATTCTTTGGCTAACTTTGTTGGCTTCGTTGTCGGCTTCCTCGACGTATCAACAATACGCCTGCGGAGCCTCCTCCTTGCCCATTGGCAAGGGAAGTTCAACTAACGAATTACAGTTTAACTTCATAACTGTAATTCGATTTTTTGCCGTTGCGTTATCCTTTGAATGCGACTTTGTATAACTAAAATAAACACAGTAAAAAATTTGTAAGTTGAAAAAGTTACTTTAATATTTTGGAGGAAGAAATGACGCAATTAGAAAAAGCCCGAAAAGGCTTGATTACAAAAGAAATGAAAATTGCCGCAGCCGAGGGCGTGGAGCCGGAATACATCCGGCAGGGGATGGTAGATGGGAATATAGTGGTTTGTCGCAATGTAAATCATACGGCCATTAAACCTTTGGCGATCGGCAAGGGTTTGCGCACTGAAGTGAATGTCCAATATCGGTACATCGAAAGACAATAATGATTTGACACTGGAGTTGGAAAAATTAAAAATCGCCACAGAAGTGGGCGCTGATGCTGTGATGGATCTTTCCACTGGCGGCGATCTGGCACAATTGCGGAAAGCGGTCATGGAGAAGGCAACAGTAGCCATCGGCACGGTGCCGATTTATCAGGCGGCAGTAAATATTTTGCAGAAGAAGAAAGCGATATCGGAAATGACCGCGGAAGATATATTTGCTGTGATCGAGGAAAATGGCAAAGACGGAGTGGATTTTATTACTGTTCATTGCGGCGTGACCAGAATGAGTGTTGCGGCGGTAGAAGAGCAGGGAAGAATATTAGGAATTGTCAGCCGCGGCGGCGCCATGACCGCTAATTGGATGTATTGCAATAAACGTGAGAATCCACTTTATGAAGAATATGACCGGCTTCTGGAAATAGCCCATCGCTACGATATGGTTTTGAGCCTCGGAGACGGACTTCGACCCGGAGCCATAGAAGATGCCGCAGATCAGGGGCAATTGCAGGAGTTGATCATTCTGGGTCAACTCGCCCAGCGGGCGTTGCAGCCGGAGTGCAGGTGATGATTGAAGGTCCAGGCCATGTTCCCATAACCGAGATTGAGGCCAACATTAAACTGCAAAAGAAAATCTGTCAGGGCGCTCCGTTTTATGTATTGGGGCCGCTGCCTACGGATATCGCGCCGGGCTATGATCACATAACTTCCGCTATCGGCGGGGCAATTGCCGGAGCTGCCGGAGCGGATTTCTTGTGTTATGTCACGCCCGCGGAACATTTGCGTCTGCCGACTTTAGCTGATGTCCGTGAAGGGGTTATTGCCGCGCGCATAGCCGCGCATATTGCCGATATTGCCAAAAATGTACGTAGCGCACGAGAGAGAGACCGGAAAATGTCGCAGTGCCGGAAAAATTTCGACTGGCAGGGGCAGGTGGACTTATCCATTGACCCGGAAAAAACAGTTACATTTTTGGAAAAAAGCAAAAGCGCGCAGGATGAAGGTTGCACCATGTGCGGTGAATTCTGCGCCATTAAATTAGGGAAAAGGTAACCCGCTTTTAAAGGGTCAATGGGCAAGTAGCAAGCGAAATCCGGCGTATGCCGGATAGCAAGGGAAAGAATACTGGATTACCCAATCGATTTGGGTAATGACAACTATCGAGTAAACTTCCTCAGTCATTCCCTTGCGAATGAAATGCGACACGGGAATCCAGAATCATTTAATGCTTTTGAATGGACAAGAAATAAAATGGGAAATGACAATTGCCAGAATGCGGAAGAAATCGTTCGCCGGCTGAAACAGTCAGGTTATGAAGCATATTTTGTCGGCGGTTGTGTGCGTGACTTTATTCTTGGCAATGTTCCCGGTGATTACGATATTGTAACGTCGGCGCGCCCCGATCAAGTCACTGCGATATTTGATCACACCGTGGCCATTGGCGCAAAGTTCGGTGTTGTTGCCGTTATTGCGGAGCA
>CAVQCU010000114.1:0-29677 GCA_963710995.1 uncultured delta proteobacterium | reverse complement strand
TGGTCAGGAAGACTATGAAATAGGTCTGAAATACGGACTGGACAATTACGCGCCGTGGATCATGGTGCAAAATTTCAAGATGTCGTAGATCTCCGCCGGTTTTTGACGCCAATGACAAACCTCATCAAAAATTGGATGAAGTGGGAGCACTTATGGGGCATGTTCCCATGCAACATTCTTATCCGCATTGCTGGCGCTGTAAGACGCCTATCATTTTTCGTTCCACCGAAAATCGTCTATCTCTATGGAGAAAAATGATTTGCGCAAAAAAGCGCTGGCCTGCATCAATGAGTTCAGTGGATTCCCTCCTGGGGACCTACCGCATCTACGGAATGGTGGAAAATCGTCCCGACTGGTGTATCTCGCGCCAGAGGTTATGGGGTGTTCCCATTACTGTTTTTTATTGCGCGAAGTGCAAAAATGAAGTGCTGACTCAGGAAATTCTGGATCATCTGGTGGGATTGGTGGAAAAAGGCGGAGCGGATGTCTGGTTTGAAAAAGAAACCAAAGATCTGATGCCCAAAAACACAACCTGTCCGTATTGCCAGAGTGTAGAATTTGAAAAGGAGATGAATATTCTGGATGTATGGTTTGATTCCGGTGTCAGCCATGCGGCAGTTCTCGAAAAAAGAAAAGATTTAAGTTCTCCGGCTGATATGTATCTGGAAGGCTCCGACCAGCACCGCGGCTGGTTCCATTCATCACTTTTGGAATCTGTGGGAACCAGAGGGCGGGCGCCTTACAAAACTGTTCTCACGCATGGTTTTGTAGTGGATGGCGAAGGCAAGAAAATGTCCAAATCCGTCGGCAACGCCATTGACGCGGAAGAAGCGATTTCCAAATACGGTGCTGAAATTCTTCGCCTTTGGGTCGCGGCCGAAGATTATACGGATGACATTCGTATTTCCGAGGAAATTCTTAAACGCCTGATGGAGGCTTATCGCCGGATCCGCAATACCAGCCGTTTCATTCTCGGCAACCTCTATGATTTCGATGTTAACTCGGAATGGTGGACTACGCCCAAAATGGAAGAAATGGATAAGTGGGCGCTGCACCGTCTGCAGGAAGTTATTAAACGGGTGACGGAAGCTACGAAGGTCATCAGTTTCATGCGGTCTTGACACTCTATACAATTATTGCACTGTGGATTTAAGCGTGCTTTATCTGGATGTTCTCAAAGACACAATCTATACAACCAAGGCCAAGTCAGTGACGCGCCGCTCGGGGCAGACGGCGATGATTACTATTTTAAAAGCTATGACCCAGTTTCTGCGCCGATTCTGACCTTTACCGCGGAAGAGGATGGGCGGCAATGCCCGCACGGGGAAGGGAAAAGAAGTAAGGTTCATCTGAATCAGTTTCCACAGGTAAATGAGCAATATTTTAATGCAAGCCTTGGCGAGCGCTGGAGGAGCTTACTGACGCGAAAGCTGAAATCGCGAAAGCTGTTGAGCAGGCGCGTAAAGTAAAAGTAATCGGTCATTCACTCGATGCGCGTATCACTATTGCAGCGCCGGAGAAAAATGCGCGCTTTAATGGCCTCGCATCTGGAAGATTTAAAAGCATTGCGATTGTATCGCAATTGCAGTTGGCAGATGAGAAGGAAATTACTAAACCTTATAAGAGCGAAGAGATAAAAGGATTATTCGTTGGTGTGGAGAAAGCCCGCGGCGTTAAGTGCGAACGCTGCCGGATTTATGAAGAATCTGTCGGCTCGAATGCAAAGCAATCCGACTGTTCGCGGCTGTTGTTTGCCGAATCTATAGATAAATAAAGCTTTTTATTTCCCTCTTTTTTTAACCACCTTTAGGTGGTTAAAAAAAGAGGGAAATAAAAAGCTTTATTTATCTATAGATTCGGCAAACAACGGCCGCAAACAGTCGGATGCTTTGCATTCGAGCCGACAGATTCTTCATAAATCCAGCAGCGTTCGCACTTGACGCCGCGGGCTTTCTCCACACCGACGAATAATCCTTTTATCTCTTCGCTCTTATAAGGTTTAGTAATTTCCTTCTCATCTGCCAACTGCAATTGCGATACAATCAGCAATGCTCTTAAATCTTCCAGATGCGAGGCCATTAAAGCGCGCATTTTCTCCGGCGCTGCAATAGTGATACGCGCATCGAGTGAATGACCGATTACTTTTTCTTTACGCGCCTGCTCAACAGCTTTGGCGATTTCAGCTTTGGCGTCAATCATCACCTTCCAGCGCTCGCCAAGGCTTGCATTAAAATATTGCTCATTTACCTGTGGAAACTGATTCAGATGAACACTTACTTCTTTTCCCTTCCATGCGGGCATTGCCGCCCATACCTCTTCCGCGGTAAAGGTCAGAATCGGCGCCAGAAACTGGGTCATAGCTTTTAAAATAGTAATCATCGCCGTCTGCCCCGAGCGGCGCGTCACTGACTTGGCCTTGGTTGTATAGAGTCTGTCTTTGAGAACATCCAGATAAAGCGCGCTTAAATCCACAGTGCAATAATTGTATAGAGTGTAGAAGACCACATGAAACTGATGACCTTCGTAGGCTTCCGTCACCCGTTTAATAACTTCCTGCAGACGGTGCAGCGCCCACTTATCCATTTCTTCCATTTGGGCGTAGTCCACCATTTCCGAGTTAACATCGAAATCATAGAGGTTGCCGAGAATGAAACGGCTGGTATTGCGGATCCGGCGATAAGCCTCCATCAGGCGTTTAAGAATTTCCTCGGAAATACGAATGTCGTCCGTATAATCTTCGGCCGCGACCCAGAGGCGAAGAATTTCAGCACCGTATTTGGCAATCGCTTCGTCCGCGTCGATGACGTTGCCGACAGACTTGGACATTTTCTTGCCGTCGCCGTCCACCACAAAACCGTGCGTAAGAACACTTTTGTAAGGCGCACGCGCGCGGGTTCCCACAGATTCCAGCAGTGATGAATGGAACCAGCCGCGGTGCTGATCGGAGCCTTCCAAATACATATCCGCCGGAGAGCTTAAATCTTTTCTTTTTTCAAGAACCGCCGCATGGCTCACGCCGGAATCAAACCATACATCGAGAATATTGATCTCCTTGGTAAATTCAGTATTCTTGCAGTGCGGGCAGGTTGTGTGTTTGGGTATTAGATCTTTTGGCTCTTTTTCAAACCAGACATCCGCGCCGCCTTTTTCCACCAGTTCCACCAGATGATCCAGAATTTCCTGAGTCAGCACTTCATTTTTGCACTTAGCGCAATAAAAAACAGTAATCGGAACACCCCATAACCTCTGGCGCGAGATACACCAGTCGGGACGATTTTCCACCATTCCGTAGATGCGGTCGCGTCCCCAGGAGGGAATCCACTGAACTTCATTGATGCAGACCAGCGCTTTTTTTCGCAAATCATTCTTCTCCATCGAGATGAACCACTGCTCGGTGGAACGAAAAATGATAGGCGTCTTACAGCGCCAGCAGTGCGGATAAGAATGTTGCATGGGAACATGTCCCATCAGTGCTCCCACTTCATCCAATTTTTTAATGACGTTGTCATTGGCGTCAAAAACAAACTGACCGGCAAAATGTTCGACATCTTCCGTAAATTTTCCCGCATCATCCACCGGCGCGTAATTGTCCAGTCCGTATTTCAGACCTATTTCATAGTCTTCCTGACCATGGCCGGGCGCAATGTGCACAGCGCCGGTTCCGGCTTCCAGTGTGACAAAAGGAGCAAGAATCAAGATACTGTCTCTTTTGATCAATGGATGGACACATTTCTGACCTTCCAGAACGACGCCATTAAATTCATCCAGAATCTCATATTTTTTATTCTTGAAGCCGAATGCATCCAGACAATAATCGAGCATGTCCTTGGCGACAATCAGCACTTTATCATCAATCTTGACGGCGGCATAAATAAAATCATCTTTAACGGCAATCGCCAGGTTGGCGGGAATCGTCCAGGGTGTAGTTGTCCAAATCACCATGTTGACTTTCTGGCCGGACAGTTTCGGCAAGACCTGACTGACATCGGATGTAAAAGCAAACTTGACATAAATGGAAGGCGTGGAATGATCGGCATATTCCACCTCAGCTTCAGCCAGAGCGGTTTTACAGGTAGCGCACCAGTAAACCGGTTTTTTGCCCTTGTAAACACTGCCATTGAGATAGAGCTTCCCAAATTCAGCAACGGTGGTAGCTTCATAGGGATAGGCCATAGTCAGATAAGGATTATCCCATTCGCCGAAAACACCCAGACGTTTGAATTGCTCACGCTGAATGCCGACATATTTTTCGGCATAAACGCGGCAGGCACGGCGCTTTTCCACCTGCGACATAGTGGCCTTTTTGCCGCCCAGTTCTTTATCCACCTGATGTTCAATGGGCAGGCCGTGGCAGTCCCAGCCCGGCACATACACGCCGTCAAAACCGGTCATGTTCTTGGCTTTAATCACTATATCCTTAATAATTTTATTGAGCGCTGTGCCCAAATGAATATTGCCGTTTGCGTAGGGAGGGCCGTCATGCAGAATATAAGGTTTTTTGCCTTTGGCCTTTTCCCGGATTTTCTTGTAAATGTCCATTTCTTCCCATTTTTTGAGCATCTCCGGCTCTCGCTGGGCCAGATTTGCCTTCATCGGAAAATCCGTCTGGGGAAGATTCAATGTCTCTTTGTAATCCATTTTATGTTACTCCTTACATCTCAAAAAAATAGCGGCTAAACCTTGTTCTAATCTTCATTTGTCATTGCGAGTTCACGACAGTGAACGTGGCAATCTTTACATTTTGATTATCAAAACGTCAAATGAATCTACCTTGGTACGCATATGACGCAGTCAACTATCACATAACCATTGGACTTTCAAGCATAACTCTTTACCAGTGATCTCAACAGTATTCTTCACAAATTAGTTATTTCCGTCAGCACAAAAAATGTAAAAAATCTTACGAATAAATTAAGGTATTTTACTGAAGCTCCGTAGGCATTTCCTGAATAATTCCCATGCGCAGATATATTGGGCGGACATATTTGCGTATCTCCGGCAATCGCCTGTAGAAGAAGATAGCGCCCACAATGCTCAAGACACCGCACAGGGCAAGAGTAAAGGGAGCGCCTATCTTGCTGGCGATGCTCCCTCCGAGCAGACTGCCTAACGGAGCCATCCCTATAAAAGCTATGGCGTAAAAGCTCATGACACGGCCCCGCTTATCTTCGTCCACGATGGTTTGCACGATTGTATTGCATGAAGCCATACATACAATCATGCCAAAGCCGGTAACCAGCATCAAGCATAAGGAAAGTGGCAGATAACGGGAAAAAGAAAAGGCGATAATCCCACAGCCGAAAACGCAAGTGGAAATTGTGATGAGACGCGCCAGACCGATTACTGATTTACGGGAAGCGAGATACAGAGCGCCAGCCAGCGCACCGATTCCGGTGGCTCCCATAAGGAAGCCCAAGGTATGGGAACCGCCGTGCAGGATATCACGCGCAAATACGGGCATAAGAACGACACAGGGCATATTTAAAAAACTTATCAATCCCAAAAGAAGTATTATATACCGGATGGGAGCAAAACCGACAACATATTGAAAACCCTCTTTGAGTTCGTGGAGCACGGCACCAGAACTTTCTTGCCGCATCTTTTGATTGGTTTTCATAGCCAGGAGCGCCAGAATTATGAAAAAGAAACTGATTCCATTGAGCAGGAAACAAACACCTTCCCCGACATAAGCGATGAGAATGCCTGCAATGGATGGCCCAATCAGTCTTGCACCATTGAACATAAAGGAGTTAAGGGCAATGGCGTTGCCGAGGTCATTCTTATCTTCCACCATGTCGACTACGAATGATTGCCTTGCGGGCACATCTACAGCATTGACTGTGCCTAGCATTATACTGAGCACAATCAAATGCCAGACAGCGACTAAACCTGTGAGCGTCAGAAATGCCAGCAGAAAAGCCTGCAGCATCGCGAACGTCTGTGTGGCAATAAGTAAATTGCGGCGGTTCAATCTGTCCGCATAAACACCGGCAAAAGAACCGAAGATTACCGTAGGAAACTGGCCGGAAAAACCAATGAGACCAAGCAGGAAAACCGAGTTTGTCATCCGGTAGACAAGCCAGCTCATGGCTATCTGCTGCATCCAGGTCCCGATCAGAGAAAGGCCCTGTCCGCCAAAGAATAACCGGTAGTTTCTGTAAGTAAGCGCCCGTATCAGAAATCTGAGAGCTGATTTTTTTTCATCCAAGTAGGATTTAGTGCTCATTATCACCAGTACATTATCACACACGGTGCGGACTTTCAAATATAACCAGATAAGCACCACTACTTAATATTAAGCATTGTTTTTCTTCCAAGATGTGTTAGCATTTACTCAATTAGACTGGCCCGGTGATGCTTATGTCTTTAACGGGAAAATGGATTGAGCTAATTTATAAAGTTGCCATCGGCAACTGGAAAGTAAGGATTATCATTGCTCCCATAGTTGGAATATTATATTTGAGCTTAGTGGGCTTGTTTATTTTTCTGTCTTTTCTTGTTGATAAAATATTGCAATTACCAAAAATATTCGGCTACCTGTGGGCCCTGATCATCGGCTCTCCGGTTATTATGGCCGGCTTTATCCTCATGTGTTTTTCCATTTTTCATTTCCTGAAAGTAAGAGGAACACCCGTTCCTTTCAGCCCGCCGCCGAAGCTGGTGACTGACGGCCCTTATAGATACGTCCGCAATCCGATGCTCACAGGAATTTTCATTCAGTTATTCGGCTTGAGTATTTTGGTCAATTCACTGGGGCTGATTTTAATTTTTACACCACTTTTTATCTTCATTAATTACTGGGAATTAAAAAGAGTGGAAGAACCGGAATTGGAAAAGCGCTTGGGGCAGGAATATATTGATTACAAAAAGCGAGTCCCCATGTTTTTCCCATGGCGGAAAAAATAATATCGAGTAAAATAAATGTTTATCTATTTTGAGACATCAGCTATATTTTCTTGTGTTGGTCAGCCACTTTCAAGGATGGGGTGCTATGCCTGATAACGAAAAACGAAAAGTTCAATTAGAATACCCCTGCCCCTGGGTCTACAAGATCATCGGCCCTGATGCAGATGAGATGCGGCTAGCCGTGGCAGAAATCATCCGGGACCGTGACTATAAAATAACCCATTCTCGCAGCAGCGAAACGGCAAAATATCACTGCCTGAATGTCGAACTATCGGTAGAGTGCGAATCTCATCGCACGACTCTTCATGAAGCCCTGAAAGCCCATCGGGCTGTAAAGATGGTTTTATAAACTACTGAAAGAAAATGAAAGTTGGAGGTAGCAAGTTTATGCAATTCACTTTCGCCCATAATAGCATCAATGTTCTCCATTTGGAAAAAAGCATTACCTTCTACAGGGAAGCGCTGCAACTGATCGAAGTGAGAAGGCATGAAGCTCCGGACGGCAGTTTCATTATCGTCTTTCTCGGTGACGGTCAGACTCTTCATCAGTTCGAATTGACCTGGCTCAGAGATAGAAAGGAGCTTTATAATCTGGGTGATAATGAATTCCATCTTGCTCTCAAAGTCGACGATTTCGCAGGCGCCCATGCCCTGCATGAAAAAATGGGCTGCATCTGTTATGAGAATAAGGATATGGTTATCTACTTTATCAATGATCCGGACGGTTACTGGATTGAGATCATCCCCCAAAAGAGATGATTTGCAAGTGCACTGGAATTCGTTAGTTAAACTGTCCCACTTCAGTGGGGCGAGGAGGAGGCTCACTAGTCCTACTTCGCTTCTCTACGGGGATAATTCGACTTGCCAATCCTGATGCGTTGCGCTTTCAGAATTGGAGTCTCATTAAAAAGCCCCTTGTCCACACGGACAAGGGGCTTTAATATCTCAAATGCTTTCTGTCCTTGATTAGATTGCCACGTCGCGCGGCGCTCCTCGCAATGACACTAATTCTTGCTACATGCCCATGCCGGGATATCCGCCACCGGGAGGCATTCCACCGGGCATTCCACCACCGGCGCCCTTCTCTTCGGGTTTATCGGCGATCATGCACTGCGTGGTAAGCATTAATGAAGCAACGCTGGCTGCGTTCTGCAGGGCAAAGCGAGTAACCTTAGTCGGATCAATAACACCGGCCGCAATCATATCTTCGTATTCGTCAGTGCGGGCATTGAAACCAAAAGCGCCCTTCTTTTCCTTTACTTTTTCCACAACGATGCTACCTTCCAGACCGGCATTGTAAGCTATCATTTTAAGCGGCTCTTCGATTGCTTTCTTTACGATATTCACGCCGACTTGTTCATCACCTTCAAGATTAAGTTTAAGCAGAGCGGGAAGGGTACGCAAATAAGCGACTCCACCACCGGGAACAATACCTTCTTCAACGGCGGCACGGGTAGCATTGAGTGCGTCTTCCACGCGGGCTTTCTTTTCTTTCATTTCCGACTCAGTTGCGGCGCCGACTTTAATCACGGCAACACCGCCGACCAGTTTAGCCAGTCTTTCCTGCAGTTTCTCTTTATCGTAATCGGAAGTTGTATCATCAATCTGAGCGCGGATTTGTTTGACACGGCCTTCGAGATCAGCCTTTTTTCCGGCGCCATCGATAATGGTGGTATTGTCTTTATCAATTGTAATCTTCTTGGCGCGTCCCAAATCTTCTATCTTTACGTTTTCCAGTTTGTAGCCCATATCTTCGGAAATCATCTTGCCGCCGGTAAGAATGGCGATGTCTTCCAGCATGGCCTTGCGGCGATCGCCGAAACCCGGCGCCTTAACCGCGGCCACATGCAAGGTGCCGCGAATCTTGTTGACCACCAGGGTAGCCAGCGCTTCACCTTCGATGTCTTCAGCAATGATCAGCAACGGGCGTCCCATTTTAGCAATTTGTTCCAGAATGGGAAGCAGGTCTTTCATACCGCTGATTTTCTTTTCATAGATTAAAATTAAAACGTCTTCCAGAGCGACAAGCATTTTGTCGGCATTCGTTACAAAGTAAGGAGAAAGATAACCGCGATCAAACTGCATACCTTCAACGATTTCCAGTTCAGTTTCCAAGCCTTTGGCTTCTTCAACAGTGATGACACCTTCTTTACCGACTTTGCCCATTGCCTCGGCAATGATGCTGCCGATTGTTTCATCGTTATTGGCGGAAATGGTGCCGACCTGGGAGATTTCTTTTTGATCTTTGGTGGGTTTGCTCATTTTGCTGAGCTCTTTGACTATTATATCTACGGCCTTATCAATCCCTCTTTTAATATTCATCGGATTGCTGCCGGCGGCAACTGCCTTGACGCCTTCGCGATAAATGGCTTGCGCCAGAATTGTTGCTGTTGTGGTGCCATCACCAGCAACATCACTGGTCTTGCTGGCAACTTCCTTAACCATCTGTGCGCCCATGTTTTCAAATTTATCTTCCAACTCTATTTCTTTGGCTACGGTAACACCGTCTTTGGTAACGGTGGGAGAACCATAACTCTTATCAATAATAACGTTGCGGCCTCTGGGGCCAAGTGTAATTTTTACAGCATCAGCAAGGGTATTTACACCCTTGAGAATTGATTTCCTTGCTTCTTCATCGTAAAGAAGTATTTTTGCTCCCATTGTATATATTCCTCCTTAATAGTTTTTTATTTTTCAATTATGCCGACAACATTATCTTCTTTAATTATCAGGTATTCTTCGCCGTCTATCTTGACATCGGTGCCAGAATATTTTTCAAAAAGAATTTTATCTCCTACACTAACTTCTGATTTGATAAGCTTGCCGTCATCGGTTATCTTACCCTTGCCCACGGCAATGACTTTGCCTTCAAGCGGTTTTTCTTTGGCTGTGTCGGGAATGATGATTCCCCCCTTTGTTTTTGTTTCCTCTTCCAAACGTTTTACAATGATTTTATCCTGTAAAGGTCTGATTTTCATACTGTTTTCTCTCCTTTCTTAATTTTTAAAATTAAATTATGAGTTTTGATTTAATTGGGTTATTTTATGCACCATTTTCCAGATGTCAAGACTTACAAACATTTTTTTGAGTATTTTTTTGATTGACTGGATTTTTAAAATCACGGGTATGAACCCCAAAGCAAGCTTTGGGGTTCATACCCTCCGCTTTGCGGGATAATTCGACTAACGCTTCCTATAGTCAGCGAGTTTCATTAAATTGGAGTTTCAGAATAAATTTTCCAGCAATTCTTTCAACGAACTAATTTTGCAAATTTCCATTTTCGCTATTTTTTCAAGCGAAGCCGCGTTTGTTTTGGGTACCAGGCAACGGTTAAAGCCCAAACGCGCCGCTTCCCTTATCCGCACATCCATTTGCGAAATAGCCCGAACTTCTCCGGCAAGCCCCACTTCCCCCAAAACAACCGTCCGCGCATCAATGGGCTTGTCTAAAAAACTCGAAGCCATGGCAGCAACAACACCCAAATCAACAGCCGGTTCTTCCACCCGGACGCCGCCGGCAACATTGATAAAGATATCCGAACCGCTCAAATGCAGACCGCAAATCTTATCCAATACAGCCACCAAAAGCGAAACCCGGTTATGATCCACGCCGATAGCAGTGCGTCTCGGCATTCCCAAATTGGTGGCGCTCACCAAAGCCTGAATTTCCACTAAAATCGGCCTTGTGCCTTCCAGACTGGGAACAACTACCGAACCGGCTACATTTTGCGGCCGCTCCGCCAGAAAGAAAGTAGAAGGATTGGGCACTTCTTTCAACCCCTTATCCTGCATTTCAAAAACACCGATTTCGTTAGTCGGACCGAAACGGTTTTTTATACTGCGGATGATCCGATAGGCATGAGCGGAACCACCCTCGAAGTAAAGCACAGTATCCACCATGTGTTCCAGCACTTTAGGACCGGCGATAGAACCATCTTTGGTTACATGACCTACTAAAAAAACCGGGATACCGTATTTTTTAGAAAAAAGAATCAGCCGGGAGGAAGCCTCGCGCACCTGCCCGACACTACCGGGAGCAGACATGAGTTCTCCCGAGTAAACCGTTTGAATAGAGTCAATAACCACTATTGCTGGAGAAACCGCTTTAATCTGCTCCAGAATCTTTTCCAGAGAAATCTCTACCAGAACCAATAAATCTTTGGACGCAGCTCCGATCCGTCCGCTACGCATCTTAATTTGACTGGCCGACTCTTCGCCGGAAACATATAACACTTTCAATCCCTGCTGAGCCAAATTATGCATCATTTGCAGCATGAGTGTTGACTTGCCAATGCCCGGTTCTCCGCCGATCAAGATTGCCGAACCTCCGACAATGCCGCCTCCCAGCACCCGGTCAATCTCGGCAATGCCTGTAATGGTTCGATGGCATTCTTCTACTGAAATGTCCTCTATGGGCAGGGGCTTGCCGTCAAATTTCATTTCCGTGCGGCTGCCGGAATCGGAATCACTGATTAATTCTTCGGCAAAACAATTCCAACTGTTGCAGGAAGGACATTTGCCCAGCCACTTGGACGACATATAACCGCAATGCTGACAAAAGAAACTAGTCTTGCTTTTTTTCAAACTCAATTTCTCCTTGACTAATAAATGAAGAAAAGCATATTTCTCTTTGCAATGTCAATATTAATTGCCGGATATTAAACTTCTCTTCAAAAATATTTTGAACTCAGGATCAATTTTCCCCTTGATTCTTGAGCAATACTAAACTAAATGACGTTAAACAATTATTATGTTTAGGGAAAGGCCTTTTGTTTTTATGGAAGAAATTAAAAATAGTGAAGAAAAGCATATTGAGCCGGACGATATTCTCCCGGAAATTTCTATAGAAGCTCTTGCGCCCGAAATGCGCGACGCTTGTGATCGCGCGGGTTGGAAAATTTTCACGCCGGTGCAAGCTAAATCAATCCCTTATTTTCTTGCCGGCCGCGACATGATGGTGCAGTCCCGCACCGGCAGCGGCAAAACCGGCGCTTACCTGTTACCCATTATGCAAAAAATTAATATACAGCACGATGTCGCCCAAGCTCTCGTGCTTGTTCCTACCCGCGAACTTGCCCTTCAAGTATCCAGAGAAGCCGAGATGCTAACTCAGGGAACAGATATAAGAACAGCAGTAGTTTACGGCGGGGTAGGATACAACGCACAACTGGAAGCATTTCGTGGCGGCGCTCAACTTGTTATCGGCACGCCGGGACGAATCTTAGACCACCTGTTAAAAAATACTCTTTCGTTAGATCACTTGAAAATATTAATTTTCGATGAAGCTGACCGCATGTTATCCATGGGCTTTTACCCCGATATGGTAAAAATTCGCAAATATATCCCTTCGAGCAACATACTCAGCAGCATGTTTTCCGCAACTTTTCCGCCGCAGGTAATCCGTTTATCAGATCAATTCCTGCATAAATCACAATTATTGAGTTTAAGCGGCAATCAGGTGCATATTGCCGAAATAGAGCATATTTATTATGTCGTTCCGGGTATGCGCAAAGAAAGATCGCTTGTGCGCATTATTGAAATTGAAAATCCCGCCTCCGCCATCATCTTTTGCAACACAAAAAACACGGTACACTATCTTACAGTTGTACTAAAACGTTTTGGTTACGATGCCGATGAACTCAGTTCTGATCTGGCTCAAAGCATGCGGGAAAAGGTTATGGCACGAGTGCGGCGCGGCGCCCTGCGTTTTTTAGTAGCTACTGATGTTGCCGCAAGAGGAATTGACATCCCCGATCTTTCTCACGTAATAATGTATGAACCGCCGGAAGAACCGGAAGCTTACATCCACCGGGCCGGGCGCACAGGAAGGATGGGCTCAAGCGGCGTGGCCATTTCTTTAGTTGCGGAAATGGAAAAATTTAAGTTGCAGAGCATTGCCCACCATTACAATATCAATATGGAAGAACGTCCGCTGGCCAATGATGAAGAACTGGAAAGGGTTGTTTCCGAACGGATAACAGCGCTTTTGGAAGCACGCCTTCGCGCCCGTGACAATCTTCAGATTGAGCGGATGCAGCGCTTCCTGCCCTTGGCACGCAATTTAGCGCAGTCGGAAGATGAATTAGCGATAATTGCCATGCTGTTGGATGATTACTATCAACAATCACTACATGCGCTACCGGTTCAGCCAACTGCCAGCATTGATCAAGAACAAGTTTTTACACCAAAACCAAAAGACAAAAGGCCCCGGCCAAGGAATAAAACAGGAAGGAAAGGATAGAAATTTTTTTATTATAAGCTCTTACATCGCCTAATAACAGCTTATTGGAAGTACACCTCTGATCAACTTAAAACAAACTAAATTTTCTTGAGTAAAAATTTCATTGCTGGTATGAAAGACACGTTCTTTTGAAAAATTATTTTAAGGATGGTTATTTATGCAGAACCCTAATTTTAGTTCCGGCCCTTGCAGTAAGAGGCCAGCGTGGAGTATTGACGCGTTGAAGAGCGCGCCGGTGGGCCGTTCTCACCGTTCCGCGTTGGGCAAAGAGAGAATTGTCAAAGCCATTAACGATACACGTAAAATATTAAATATTCCGACAGATTACCTTGTGGGCATTCTTCCGGCTTCAGATACCGGTGCATTTGAATGCGCCATGTGGTCACTCTTAGGTCCCAAGCCGGTTACTGTATTGGTCTGGGAAAGTTTTTCCGAAGGCTGGGCAACTGATGTCAACAAACAGCTTAAACTCAATCCCAAAATCATTAAAGCCGATTACGGTAAATTGCCTGATTTAAAATCAGTTGATTGGTCAGATGATGTCGTCTTCGTGGCCAACGGAACAACCAGTGGTGTCAAAATTCCCGATTGGAACTGGATTCCCACCAACCGTGAAGGCTTGTCGCTTTGCGATGCCACCAGCGCCGCTTACGCAATGGAAATAGACTGGAGCAAGATTGATGTTTTAACTTTTTCCTGGCAAAAATGTCTGGGCGGCGAAGCTGCGCACGGTATGATGATTTTAAGTCCCAAAGCGGTTGCCCGTTTGGAATCTTATGATCCGCCATGGCCGATGCCCAAGATCTTCCGTCTCAAGAAGAGCGGCAAAATCAGCAAAGCCATTTTTGACGGCGACGTCATCAATACACCTTCGATGATCTGTGTGGAAGATTATCTGGACGCCCTGGATTGGGCAGGCAAGATCGGCCTTGCCGGTCTGATTAATAAAAGCCAGGCCAACTTGAAAGTCGTGGCTGACTGGGTAGCCAAAACCGACTGGATCGAATTTCTGGCCGATGATCCCAATGTCCGCTCCAACACATCCGTGTGCCTGAGCGTGACACATCCCAAGATCAAGGCGCTGGGCAACGATGAAAAGAGCAAATTCCTTAAAAGCGTAGCTTCTGATCTGAGCAAGAAAAACATAGCTCACGATATCAACTCCTACAAAGACGCACCCGCCGGATACCGTTTTTGGTGCGGTCCGACAATCGAGGAGGCTGACCTGAAAGCGGCGCTTGCCGAACTGGAGAAAGTTTTTAACGAAAAAGTTAAAAACCTTTAATTATTATTGAGCGGAAATTGCCGCATGTGGTTTCCATAAAACCCATTAGAATGTAGGAAATAAATCATGTCCAATGTTGCAGTTGTAGGCACTCAGTGGGGCGATGAGGGCAAAGGAAAAATTGTTGATCTTTACACGGAGAAAGCTGACATAGTCGCTCGTTTTCAGGGCGGAAATAATGCCGGCCATACTCTGGTTGTCAAAGGAAAGAAGACTATTTTGCATCTAATTCCTTCGGGAATTTTGCATGACCATAAAATTTGTGTTATCGGCAATGGTGTTGTTTTTGATCCGGCTGTTTTTCTCCAGGAAATAGAGGAATTGCAGCAAGGCAATCTTTTACCGCCTCATACCAAGCTTTTTATCAGTGAAAAAGCTCATTTAATCATGCCCTATCACCGCAGCATTGATCAGGCCCGCGAAGCCCGATTTTCGGGTAAAAAAATCGGCACAACGGGCAGAGGCATTGGTCAGGCATACGAAGATAAGGTCGCCCGCACGGGAATCCGAGTGGGCGATCTCTATGAAGAAGATTTATTCCGGGAAAAGTTGCGGCAAAATCTGGAAGAAAAAAACTTTCTGCTGACAAATTATTATAAGGACAAGCCGCTTGACGAAGAGGAAATAGCCACTCAATATTTAGCCTACGGACAGAAGATAAAACCTTACGTGGCGGATACTTCCCTGCTTCTAGATTACGAAATAAAACAAGGAAAGAAAATTCTTTTTGAGGGAGCGCAGGGCTCTCACCTTGATGTTGATCACGGAACATATCCTTATGTAACTTCTTCCAATACAGTTTCCGCCAATGCTTCCTGCGGCAGTGGAATAGGACCGAATACAATCAGCAAGGTGGTGGGAATTTGCAAAGCATACACTACCAGAGTAGGTGAAGGTCCCTTCCCCACTGAGTTAAAAGACGATATCGGCAATCACATGCAGCAGGTCGGCCAGGAATTCGGCGCGACAACCGGCAGAAAACGGCGTTGCGGCTGGCTGGACATGGTATTGGTGCGACAGGCGGTCAGAGTCTCAGGCATTACCGCTCTGGCCATTACTAAGCTGGATGTTTTAACCGGTTTGGACAAACTAAAAATCTGTGTCGGCTATGAATCGGGAAGCGGACAGTTTACTTACGCCGCGCCTGCCAGTATGCACGTACTTTCAGCTTGTCAGCCAATTTATGAAGAATTAGACGGCTGGAAGGAAGATATTCTTTATGCGCGGGAAATGAATGAGCTTCCCGCCAATGCCAGGAAATATCTAAAGCGGCTGGAAGAATTAGCGGAAGCTAAAATTGTTCTTGTATCCGTAGGCGCAGGCCGGGAGGAAACAATAATTCTGGAAGATCCTTTCCATAAATAACATACTTGAGTTTCTTCTTGACACATTCTTAACTAGTTGTTAAGACGTCACGCTTTGAAATTATCCATAAAGTGGGCTGTTAGCTCAGCGGTAGAGCAGCGGACTTTTAATCCGTTGGCCGAGGGTTCAAATCCCTCACGGCCCACCAGTAAAATCAAATGGTTAGCTAATAATAGCTTAGCCCCTTTTCTTTTTAACGTTCATTTTATCCCGCTTCTATCCCGCTTTTTAATTTTTATCTATAAGAAAAGGCCACCCTGATTATTTGATTCAGTTTGATTTACTAAGGTGTTAAAAATAGGAAGTTTCAGAATTGTCACAGTAGAAGAGGAAATAATGCGCAGGGCATACGCAACTGACTAAATCGCTGCTTGACACCATAAATTGTTTTAATTATAATGTAAATTGCAAGGAGGTAAAAAACAATGATTACATCGAACAGCCTTCCAACAACTCTAACAGAGGCGCAGGCGCGTGCTCGTTACTCTGTATGTGTTGTAGGTAGTTATAGTACTCAATCTACTTCTCGATTCATTTCCTACGCTGAGATTTATCAAGGTCGGAGTGGTATGATGGAGCCCCCCCTTCACTATCTACAAAAAGCTTTGGAGCAAGAGAGACAAAAGAATGGGGAAGAGACATAAGAAAACCACCAAGGATATAGGTATAATGACGGCGCCAATTCAACAACCCAACAATACTACCATTCCTCAAGCACCCATTTCCGATAAACAACAATTGATCCCGCTCATAAAATCCTTGGAAAAGGCCCGTGGCGACAATCGGGTTATCGTCTATTGGCTGACCGACTTAGCACGGATATCAGAAGCAATGGTTCCTCCCCTGTATGATCAATTATCATCAATTGGTCAACAAGAGATGATAGATCTTTTTTTATTTACAAGAGGTGGTGATACTGAAGCTCCATGGAGAATTGTTACCCTCATGAGGGAGTTCTGCAAGCGGTTTGCTGTTCTCGCACCCTACCGAGCATACAGCAGCGGTACACTTTTGGCAATGGGAGCCGATGAGATCGTTATGACATCCATGGGAGTCTTAAGCCCAATTGATCCTAGCAGATCCCATCCACTTCTACCGCGCAGAGAGGGAGCTCCTGAATCAGAACCCATATCCGTGCAAGATATGAGACATGCCATGACTTTCATTCGGCAAACGGCAAAACCTGATGAATCGACAACCTACACCCCTGAAGCGATGGCACAAATCGTTACCGCTTTATTTGACAAGATACATCCCTTGGCTATTGGGGCTATCGAACAGTCTTACACTCTAGCGAAGCTCATCGGTACAAGATGCTTAAGCACACATATGAAAAATATTGACGAAAAAGCTAAAATTGAACAAATTGTCAACAAGCTGTGCGATGACTATAAATCTCATGCCTACCCAATCTGCCGGGGTGAGGCGAGAGATATCGGCCTGAAGGTCGTAGATGCACCACCAGAAGTAGACCGTTCGATGATGGAACTATTAAAGTTCTATATGGCGAGAGATATCGGTTTTCCGAAGACACCCTTAAAACCAGGTCAAACGTTCAAATTGAATATCGCTTGGCTCGACTCTACTAACAAACAGTTGCGAGTAGAACAAGATATGGCTGTAAATAAAGATAATCAAGCGCGGCCGATAGGCGACCGATGGCTTGAATACTAAACTTATCTCTGACTCTCATTAATACCTTTCAAACTGACACATTTGTTTTTAATCCGTAATTAATATTTTATTGGCATTTAAAAAATATTTCAGGTCTCAATGCTTTTTTATATTGGATTTGAAGAAATGACTAAATATAGTTTATCCAGAGATAAAAAAACTTGTTCTGATATGGATCAAGAATAAGTTGGGATGAGAAAGCAAAAAAAGCGGATGCTTTCAATCCGGAATAAACACAATTCACGCCCTACGACAAACATCGGCACAGCGCTTTATATTCTGCGGTCTATATTCATTGACATACAGGACCGGACTTCGTATAGTTTATCCATCCGAAAGAAAAGACGGCAATAAGCTCTTCATCGAATGGTCGATCGCAAACCGAATCAGTATCATTTATGATATTCAAATCATAAAACTGAAAGGTTAACAATGGCGCTTATAACATGTCCAGAATGTAAAGGTTAAAGATTTGACCCCACCTCTTTGACCACCTCCCCCACCTCAGAGGCTTTCTCTCCTGGCTCAAGTATTATATAACGTCCAATAATCCGCTCCGGACCGACATCAGAGACCAACACTTCATAAACTTCTAGGCGTGCATACGCTTCGCCTGGCAACTCTAATCCATGAATCGTTGTGGTGCCATTTGGCTCAAGTTCCAAGAGAAACTTTATCGGCATGTTCGGCAATATACCTCCGCTCGGAGAGTTTTCGATGAAGCTCGCAAGCTTGACATCCAAAACAAACTGATAGTTGGCACCTCCAAGTTTGGGTCGGATGGCTCCTTTAAAATCGGGGTGGTCGCTAAAGCGTGTGACTCCCCCACCAAAGGACACCAGAATCTGTTCGCCTGGGTCAACTTGATCGACCTCACCAGTAATGCGGTATTTCCCTGGAGGAAATGTTATGAAATCAGAACCCAATGGTCCTTTGAACGATTGCACGCGCAAGTTATGTGAATGTGACAAGTTATGTGAATGTGACCAGCTAATGAGTTCTTTGGTCTCGCCGATAGGTATTGTGTGCAAGCCGAAAAGAAACCAATATCCCATTAATGTTGTGGCCAGAATAATAATGCCAATCACGAGCAAAACCTTCTTCCGGGAGGTAACGGATGAATTACTCACGCTTTTTTGAGCATCATTATTAACACTTAAAAGACACTCACACTCGTTGCAATAATGTAATAATGCGGAACTTTTATTTTCAGCCTCCAAATAGCTCTTACCGCATTTCGTGCATGTTACGAAAACGGGGAATGGCACTTTTCTCCGTTGCAACTCTGATCGTGCAATTTCTAATACTTCGGGTATAAAGTCATTGGGATTTTTTATCATATTAATAAGCTCAGTATCACTTTGATTGACTATAGCGTCTTTGTCAAAACTGGTCATAATACACTCCCTTCGCTCTTCATTTCTTTATCTGACATTCCCCATATCAAAATCATTAGAGTGAATACCCATCCATAATTTAGCTATTACTTCTTATTAACCTATTCAATCGCTACTTACATGTTGCCTTAATGCAATCTTCAATAGTTATTCCTGCTTTAAATTCTCCTCTGTTATATTGTATTTCGCATTTGTCCACACAATCAATCTCTGAAAATGGTCTTAACATCCCTCTCAGAACACCGTTTTCATCGAAAAATAAAGTTAATGGCCTGGGCGGCTGATTGAGGTAGTTTCCATCGATACTATATGTTACGTTGTTCCAACGACGTGCTTTTAATCCTGGTGGAAAGATGCTTTCATTTTGGGGTTCTATATCATCTGCTCCAAGTCTTAATTCGCACAACTTGAGCGTCGCATCGCCGACTTCCAAATAAGATGCGGTCCAGCCAAAAGTTGACGTGTCCAAAGTTGGATAAGATGACGATGAGCCAAAAAAACGCTTAAACCAAACACCCCCACTCATAACAACTGGTCGGTGCTTGGCTAGCGATTTCTGCGCTTTTGGTACTTCGCTGCAGGCAGCTATCAATGATAAACAAAAGATCAATCCTAAGAAAATACCTAAATGCATCTTCTCCATAATCAATTATCTCCTTTAATATTGTACCTATTATTTTTTTGATAAGAACTTACTTTTGAGAGCTAGTCAAGGAAATCTTGATCAAAAAATGTGGGGCAATATTAGTACTTGCCAGTTTGCGAATTTTATTTATTACTGATTGAAACCTAGCATCTTTGTTGAGATTAACGATTTGTGGCTTACAGGAAGTTATCAATAAAAAAAGGCGGATGTTTTCACACCCACCCTGATTATTTGATTCTGTTTGTTACACTACTGTTCAGTGGTGGGCAGTTGCAGAATTATGATTCTAAATATATTCATTCCAATGTTCTTTCACATAGCGGAGAGCTTCTACTACGTTAAGAACTTTGGTTGCATTTCCAACACGGACATAAAGAGCTGGCAGATTATGATCTTGTACAACAACTGGCTTCGGAGCTTGCTTAACTCGTAAGACACATATATCTTTCCCTTCAATACTGTGGAATTCTAACTTAACATTTGATTGATATCGGTCTGCTCCTATTCTTGGAGATAATAAATCCTGTAAATGTAATTGGAATCCATCTCTATTCTGTTTATCTTTATGCAAGGAATTATAATCTAGTTCTAGTCCCAGAACTGTTTTGTTGTTGTCTATTCCTATTACCAACACACCTCCTAACGTATTAAGAAATGCAGCCACTGTTTTTATAACTGGACTTCCAAGTTCATTGTTCACCCTCTGATTTACATAGTCCCAACGTACTGAAGACTTAAATTCCAAGATATCTGATTCTTCCTGTTTTATAATTTCTTCTATAGGTGCTTCGCTTATCCGCCTTGAACTGGTACAGTGATTGTGGACACCTCGAAAAGAGTGTTATAAAGAATAAATTTTTGGAGGTGAAGGATGACAGACAAAGCGCAGGAGCTATACGAGACAATTTAAAATAGATGCCGTTAAACTTGTAACCGAGCAGGGATACAATATTTCAGAAGCAGCACGGAATCTAGATCTTCATCCGAATCTTTTGCGAAGATGGAGAGAACAATTAAACAATGGCCATGCTCAGTCATTTCCTGGCAAAGGTCATATGATATCGGAGAAAGAAGAGCTGAATCAGTTACGTAAAGAAAACAAGCGTTTGCGGATGGAGCAAGAAATTTTAAAAAAAGCCGCGGCCTTCTTTGCCAAAGAATCGATGTAAAATATGGATTTGTCCGGCAGCAACAGAAGGTCTATCCCATAACCGTTTTGTGCCGGGTGATGGGCGTCAGCCGGAGTGGATATTATCAATATTTGAAAACAGATAGTCACCGGGAAATGAACAGAGATTTTATATTATTGTCAGAGATTCGCAAGATCCATAATGAAACCAGAGGCGCTTATGGTTCACGCAGAACATCTGCACGGCTCCGTTCTAACGGGCATGATGTGGGCAGGTATCGAGCCAGGAGCCTAATGAAAAAGGCCGGCATATTTGTAAAGCGCCGCAGGAGATTCAGAATAACAACAGACAGCAAACACAATCTGCCAGTTGCTACGAATCTTCTCAATAGAAATTTTCAAGCTGATCGCCCTGATAAAGTTTGGTGCAGCGATATCACCTATCTGTGGACAATGGAAGGCTGGTCGTATCTGGCTGTTGTAATTGATCTGTATTCGAGAAAAATAGTTGGTTGGGCGATGAGTAGCCGCATGAAGGAATCTCTTGTTAAGGATGCTCTTTCAATGGCTTATTGGCGAAGAAAACCGGAAAGATGGATTGATTCATCACTCTGACCGTGGCAGCCAATATGCCAGCAGGGATTACCGGCATCTCCTGGATGTCTATGGGATGATCTGCAGCATGAGTCGCAAAGGCGATTGCTGGGATAATGCTGTTGTGGAGAGTTTCTTTCACAGTTTAAAAACAGAATGGACGTCTGATATTCTATATCGGACAAGAAACGACGCTAGAAATGATGTGATCAAGTACATTGAAATGTTTTATAACAGCCAACGGCTTCATTCATATTTAGGATACAAACAACCGAATGACTTTGAAAAGAACTTTTTATTGGCAAACGCAGCTTAACGGGGTGTCCGTTTTTACTTGACCAGATCACCTTATTGCTTCATAACGAAGAAAATAGATTGCACTTAGGAGTCCCACAATTATCCACGACACTATAGCTATAATGATATTAAATATGAGTGCATTGTAGCGTTTCAGAGGAAAGTGGACAAATAATGGTTTAAAATAAGAGACGGTTTTAGGTTATAATAAATAAAGGAGAGGAACAATGGAACCTAAAGCCAAACAAAACCCTGAATCTGTAGTAAAAGAGATTAAGCGTAATACCCGCCGAAAGTTCAATTCAGAAGAAAAAATCCGGATAATACTGGAAGGTTTGCGAGGGGAAGACAGTATAGCCAGCATCTGTCGAAAAGAAGGCATAGCTCCGGGCATTTACTACAAATGGAGCAAGGCATTTCTGGAGGCGGGGAAACGGCAGCTTAACGGTGATACCATTCGTGAAGCCAGCAGTAGTGAGGTAACAGATCTCCGGAGTGAGAATGAGCAGTTAAAACAGCTGGTGGCGGAGTTGAGCCTGAAGAACCGTGTTCTTAAAAAAAGTTTGAGTGGTCTGGAGTAAAGGTGGAACGCTATATGCGATACAGCCAGGCCGAAAAGATGGAAATTATCAGGATGGTAGAAGGCTCGCCGCTGAGTGTTAAGCAGACGCTTACGGAAATGGCCATCAACCGTAGCACATTTTACACCTGGTATAACCGATATTGTGAGCATGGTTATGATGGCCTAGTCAACGCATACCATCCTCCCAGGAAATTTTGGAATGAGATTCCGCCATGGGAGAAGCAGCGGGTTGTGGAAACGGCTCTGAAGCATCCTGAGAAGTCTTCCCGCGAGCTTGCTTGTTATATTACGGATAAACAGGAGTATTACATTTCAGAATCAACAGTATATCGTATTTTAAAAGCCCATGATCTGGTAACCAGCCCGCTTTATACCGTAATCAGCGCTCATGAGAAGTTTCCTCAACCGACAAAGGCAGTTAATGAGCTATGGCAGACGGATTTCACTTTTTTCAAAGTGATGCACTGGGGGTGGTACTACTTATCCACTATTCTGGATGACTACAGCCGCTTTATCCTAGCCTGGCGGCTGTGTGAGGGTATGTCGGCAGACGATGTAAAGCTAACCCTTGACGATGCTATTTTATTTACAGGCATAAGGAACGTAAAGGTTATCAGTCGACCCCGGCTTTTATCCGATAACGGTCCATGCTATGTTTCAAAAGCTTTGAATAACTATCTTGAGGAAGAAGGAATCGGCCATACAAGAGGCAAACCGTATCATCCAATGACCCAGGGGAAGATTGAGAGATACCATCGTTCAATGAAAAATATCATTCTGCTGGAGCATTATTACAGCCCATCGGAGCTTGAAGACCAGATCAGTGTATTTGTGGATTATTACAATAACTATCGGTACCATGAGGCTTTGGAAAATGTGACGCCTGCGGATGTTTATTATGGACGCGATCACGAAGTTCTTGAACGGCGCAAACAGATTAAACAAAAAACCATGCTGTTACGAAGGAAGCAAAAACGTTTTTTGAAACTTGCTGAAGTTGCAGGAAAGGTATATATGACTACTGAAACCATCTCTTAGCTTTAGACACAATTTGTCCAAAACCATTTGAAGACATACAAGCGTATCCGTTGCTGACCATCTATTATTGTCCGAATTGTTTTTGATTTCTTGAGATCTTGCGTCATTAGTACCTTGGGTACGGGCTTGCCTCTAATAATGGTATCCATTAGGTATGACTTAGCCTTTTCGGACCACACTGAACGACGTTGAAAACTTGGTGAAAGTTCCAACAATTTACTAGAATTCCATTCAACGAAATCACTTATGCTGTATACGCGCGTGTCAAATTTCTTCATAAAAAAAATTCCTTTCACGATATTCGCCCAAGATGGGACATTTCTTGAAGGTAATTAGGACCGGTCCCCTCATTTCAGAATTGTTTAACACTGTGTGCAAAATCATACAATTATTTGAAAACAATGCAAGAAAAAACATGTAGTTGCCACTTTTAAATATAGATTACCACTCAAATCTATCTTGATAATAGGATAATCGTCCTAGATAACACCGCTTTGTTTCTCGCTTTTAATTTTTTGCACATGCATTACATGTTCTTGATGAGTTTTGAAAGACGGGCTTAACCTTCCCGCCTCAATCTTGTTGATGATTTCTTTAACCTCTACCGGAGATAAAATAAGCTGTTTTTTTGACTTTATATATCGAATATAACCAAAACCATACGTTACATTTTCCGGCATTGCTGTCTTGAATTTGCTATCGCCTACAAATACGACCAAAGAATGAACTTGCCCAGCATTTAGCCCTAGTAGTTGTTCTAAGGTTTTTACATGCTTGTAATTTTGATGGAGTGGGTTCTGAAATTTATCCGAATGCTTGTATATTTTTTGAGTCCACATCGGCTGGTTCGGGCTACCGAAAATCCACCCTTTTATATTTTTCGTTTCAACCACAAATACGCCATATACGGAAACGATGATATGATCAATCTGAGTGGTTCCGTTCTCTATTGGTAGAGTAACATTCTTGATAAGATGGTATTCGTTTTTGTCGAGCATTAGTTTTCCCAATGCATTTACAATAAACTCACCAGTCAAGCCTTTAAACCAAGGTGATTTTAGTATAGCAAGCAGGATAATAAGTGGTATGAGATATAAAACAACACATCTTATCATCTGGTTTATGACTGGTGAAAAGTCCATTCTAGGGCTTCTTTCTTTTTACATAACAATTATATCTTAATAAAAATCTAAACATATAAATATTGTGATATGGCACCCTAGTGGGTAAGGGTCATATTATTGTTTATAATGTAGCATAAAACGGCAGAATGGAAAAATAAGAATTTCGAGTAGAATTCTCTTTCCGGAAGAAGTCGATTATTTGTTTCTACTCAGAGTATCAGTGGTGGTCAGTTGTCAGAATTGATAATTACTGATAGGTATAAATGAGGTAAATCACTTTAGGAAGGCAGAATGGGAGATATTCTATTAAAAATTGTTACGTATCTTTGGCAAGTAATTTTGATTACATCTGAGCAATTGCTAATTCTTTTGGGACCAGCATTATTTCTTGCTTTCATAATGCACTATTTTGCAATTTTTGTACGTAAGATTCAACGGAGCGTTATCAAGAATAATTTTCTAGATTGGTTTGGTGCTCCGGGCACTATAGTTCATGAACTGGGGCATGCTTTTTTCTGTATAGTATTTGGACATCGAATTACAAGGATAGCCCTTTTCAAGATAAATAGGTATGATGGGACATTGGGATATGTTGAACATTCATATAACCCCAATAACTTATATCAGCGAGTTGGTAACTTTTTTATTGGGACTGGACCGATTTGGTTTGGCACCGCTGTAATCTATGTGATGTCATGCTATATGTTAGATGCTTCCGTTTTTAACGCTATCCATAACATAGAATTAGCGCCTGATACTTTGTCTTCTTGGTCCGGAGTTCTACTTATTGTGCAGAAAACATTAAGCATGGTTTGGTCTGTCATTCAAAGTCTCTTTAATCCTCAATTACTTACTAACTGGAAATTCTATATTTTTATCTATTTTGCCTTCGTAATCGGCAGTCACATAACATTGAGTCCTCCCGATATCAGAAATACTGCCGGTGGTTTAATCACTTTAGTAATAATTTTATTTATATTTAATTTCTTTAGCTCTTTCATCGGCAATTTCTCCATCGAGTTTGCAATGTACCTTTCGAAAACATATGCTGTCTTTCTTAGTTTTATGTTTTTTACATTAGTTTTAAACATTATAATATCTGCAACACTATTTGCCTTGTCCTTCAGTAGTATTTTTATCACTCAGAAAATTAAAGAGAAACTTTGAGAAACGATGTGAATAGGGAATAGACCTATTGGAGAAATAAGAAATACAACATTACAGAAATAAATCATTATATCTCTATTTTTATGAAAATATGCGATCTCTTAAAAATACCTTTTTTTTAAGAAAATAAAAGCGTCTTACCTTGCATCCGATGTAAACAATGCCTTGATTGAATATCAATATTAACTTTTAGGTAAAAGTTAATATTTAGCTACACTATTTTATTTCTTATAAATGTAATGATGGCAATCTTCTGGACAAGAAAGGCATTATCAGTAAATAGGAATTGCAGAAATTAAGAGAGAAGACTAAGATTATTAAATCAAGAGATTGAATGAAAGAACCCTCAAAAATGCTGAATTCTAATTTAACATGTGGTACAAGGATTTGGGGCAGGTCAATCTTGTTATTTGATAGCTGTTTGTTGCTTATAATTAAACTACACACATACTTGCGAGAAAGGTCATCATAGTTATATGAGATACATAACTGCTTCAAAACTATATGATTATATTCAATGCCCACATAAAGTATGGCGTGATATTTACGGGCCACAAGATGAAAAAATCCAAGAAATAAATCCTTTTGTAGAGTTGTTGTGGGAAAAAGGAGTAAAACATGAAGAAAAAATTGTTTCCAAACTTGGAGATTTTTTAAATTTGAAAGACGGTTCGATTGACGAACGCTTTCAGAAGACCGTAGAAGCAATGAAAAATAAAACGCCTCTGATTTATCAAGGGGTTTTAAAGCACGAAAATATTTTAGGTATACCCGATCTTCTGAGAAAAATTCCTGGTGATGTTTACATGCCGATTGATATTAAGTCAGGAATGGGTTTTGAAAGTGCGGATGAAGAATTGGGAGAAGAAGGTAAGCCCAAAAAGCATTATGCGGTTCAACTTTGTATGTACAACGATCTTTTAAAAAAACTTGGATTTACCGATCATAATAACGGGAAAATAATTGATATCCATGGTGAGGAAGTTGAATATAATCTAATTGCTCCAAAAGGGGCTAATACAAAGACAACTTGGTGGGAATTTTATGAGAAAATAAAAAAGCATGTCGATATTTTGATGAAAAACCAAGACAAAAATAAGCCAGCTAAAGGAGGGATTTGCAAACTTTGCCCTTGGTATGATTCTTGCGGAAAGTGGTGCGAAGAAATGAAAGATTTAACCAATGTTTTTTATCTTGGTAGAAATGTCCGAGACAGAATTAATAAAGATATTTCCATTGAAGACATAGACGCATTTTTAGAGCTTGACGTTGCAGAAGTGATGAAGCTGAAGGAGAAAGAAAAAAAATTAGGGAACAAAGAATTTTTGTTTCGTATAGGTGAAGACAGTCTGCAAAAATCGTTAAAGAGAGCAAAGATTCTTTATCAAACTAAGAAGCCTGTTGCTTATAGTACAATAACTTTCCCGAAAGTGAGTTACGAACTGTATTTCGATATTGAAGATGATCCCACTCAAGAGTTTGTATATTTACATGGCGTGTATGAGCGAAAGAATAATAAAGAACGGTATATTAATTTCATTGCCAAGGAAATATCATCTGAGGCAGAAAAGGAAATATGGCAAGAATTTTGGAAATATATAGCATCCTTGCCACCTGATAATTATGCAGTTTATTATTACTCTCACCACGAAAAGACAACCTACAAAAGATTACAGAAAAATTATCCTGATGTGATCTCAGCTGAAAACGTAGAGAAATTTTTTGGAAATCAAAATGTTATTGATTTGTATAAAATTGTTCAAAAACAAACTGATTGGCCTGTTAGTAGTTATTCACTAAAAACACTAGCGACTTATCTTGGTTTTAAGTGGAGAGACGAAACACCTTCAGGAGCTTTGTCGATTCAATGGTTCAATAAATATCTGGAAACAAAAGATGAATCGATCCTAAAAAGAATTATGGAGTATAATGAAGATGACTGCAAAGCGACGATGATATTAAAAGACAAATTAGAAAGATTATAAAAAGATGTTTATGCTTCTCGCATTCACCTTTATTAAAATCTTGATTTGTGACAGATGCACTTGTCTAGCAACTTTCTTCCGGCAACACTCAGGTCCGATCAAGTGGGAAAAAGCCATGCGCTAGGATTATACTGCTTATAAAATTTTATTTTGTTAAAGCGGGCTCATGAAAAAAATTACTGCGATCATTTTTTTAGTTTTGAGTATCATCACTCTTCCTGTTTTCACATTTAATGTCATTGCTTCTGATGACCCATTATATGATTATTGGCAAAATCAACAACGACAACAGCTGCATCATCAAGAAAAGGTGGTACACATAATAACCATCGATTCTAATGACAGCACAGTGAGAATAAAATGTGGGGATGAGATTCAGCTAGAGCTTCAAGAAAATCAAACAACAGGGTATAATTGGCATTTTGACGAACTTGGTTACGAAATAGTTTCCGAAAGGCAGGAGAGAAAAAGTGATCTTATCGGTTCTCCTGCTACACATATTTGGATATTCAAACCAACATCTCTCGCTGAGAACGTTATAAAGATGAGCTATTACAGGACATGGGAAGGAAAGCGTTCGGATAGTCAACGATTTAAAGTTAAAATAGTAGTTGATTGTACATTTCGATGAAACTAAATATGATGGAAGTGTCGACTACTAGATTCAATTATGATTTTATGTGCAGTAGCGGTAAATTTAAATGACGCCGGTGTGTTTCACCTTTAAGCTGAGTTTGTTCGCGGACGGTTGGAGTTCCTCTGCGACCTTTTCCCAGTTTATCGATTTGATGAGAACTGCCCAGATGCAAAGTGTGCTTGCCAAATTTTTGCCCTAATTCATCCGCCACATCATAGAGGCTTCTTATCTTTTCCGCTTGCAGAGGATTATCAAAAAGAGAGTATTGAATGTTTGTATCAGGCTTCAGATCAAGCAGGACAACTCCGGTAGCGCGATAAATATCTTTCGGGCAATAGCAGGAATCAAATAGATTATGAATGACACCCGTAAATTCAAGCGGGAAAGCGCAGGGGCGCGAGAGCTTTGCTTCACTACCGGCTGTGTCGAAATCATTTTTCTTGAGAAAGACAACTATTTTATTTGGAGCTAATGAATAACGTCTGGCCTTAATACATGCCGATTCCATATTACGCATGAGATGAGCGAACAGATATTCGGCATTGGAAGTTGGTGGTGCGAATGTTTTTGTTTTGCTGATCGAAGTATAAGAGCTTTTTTCTTCTGACGTAACAGGATAAACCGATTCTCCGCGCAACTCCTGCCAGATTTCTACTCCGGGCTTTGTAAATTTTTCTTTTACTTTCTTTTCCGATAATTGAGCAAACTCCAGAGCATAGCGAATGTGCATCTTTGCTAAATAGTTTGTTGTGGCGTTGCCGATACCCCAAACTTTCTCTACAGGAAGATTACACAGATAATCCGCAATGTCTCTTCCTTTGATTATTATTATACCTGCTGGTTTTTGATGTTTGGAAGCGACTTTGGCCAACACTTTTGTAATACTCAATCCCACCGAAACAGTTATACCCAGTTCTCTTTCAATTTCTTTTTTCATCTTGAAGATAATTTCTTCGTATGATGAACGCAAAGCACGGCGCATGCCGGTAATATCGGCAAAAGCTTCATCAATGGAGTACTCTTCCACATCGGGTGTAAAGCGCCGCATGATGCTGAACATCCGCCGTGAAAATAAACTGTAGGTTTCATAATCGGAAGGAAGAATAATTAATGCCGGACAAATCCTCCGTGCTTCATGGAGAGGAACACCACGTTTGATGCCTAATTTCTTGGCGGGATAGCTGGCACAGGCAACAATCCCTCGTTCACCTCCAGTTATCAGTGCCTTGCCTTTAAGTTCAGGATGAATTGCTTCTTCGCAGGAAGTAAAAAAAGCGTCGCCATCAATATGGGCAATAGCACGCGGCCAGGAACGTAGACTGAATAATTGATCGCTCATAAAGAAGTAACAGCTTCATTGTGTGTAAAAGGTTTTAACGGCTGAAAATGGATACGCAAACAGGGATTAAGAAAAAAGCTGATGCTATTATGGCACCATAGGAAAACCAGTTCATGTATTTTTCATATCCAATAAGGCGTTCGTCCCAGTCACTTTCCTCTATGAAATGCTGAAATTTCCGGATCGGTTTTATGGCCTGAAATATTTTAACTATGTCTGCCCCTTTTGTTCCTGTGATATTTTCAAAAAAAGTAATTTCTGCCTGCATTGT
>CAVQCU010000113.1:0-15138 GCA_963710995.1 uncultured delta proteobacterium | reverse complement strand
CCTTGGGGACAAAACCATAGCTGATTTGGATGCCGAGCGGATAAAGGCAATGAAGAAGGCAATAACCAGCAAAACGGATATGATCCAGATAACCAACTTCATTGGCTGTGCTGGAAACGAAATGATGAGCTTGGATAGATTGGGTCCATAGGGAATCGCCCAGAAGCTGTGGATGGCAAGGATGATACCTGCTTTGGTATCGGCATTGGTCGTGAGCCCGGCCATTCGGTCGTAGACCTTGTTTAGGAACTCAATCTTGTCTTTATCTTGAATCGTTGTTTGCTCCAATTTGTCAACCATGTCCATAAAGGTGTCCTCCTATTTGTGCTGACGGGATGTGGGAACCTTTTTCACATTTTTAAAGTTTCGAAGATTTTCTTTGTCCTGTCTAACCAATAATTTATTCCCATCTCTTGGAATAGAGATTCGGCCTGTTTTAGATTTTTTCAGGGATTCTTCTTTCCGGCCTGCATAGGCATAAAGCTCACCGAGGAAGAGAAAGCCAAAAGAATGGATTGGTTTCATCTTTAGTTCTCCCAATACCTTCATCCCGGTGAAGATGCACTCCTCCGCCTTTTGCAGCTGTGCCACTTCCATTCTGCCGATGGTCCGTCCAGTTGAAGCCATGACACTCCTTCAACCCATTTTTCTCCATTCGCTTGTGCCAACTTCACCGCCTGCTCGGCAAAGGCATTTGCTTCATTGAAATCCCCTAAATCAAAATGAGCCATACTTAAGTATGTTTGCATAAAAGCAATAAGATAGGGCAGTTTCATATCCATCTGCATCTTGATGCCCTTTTCCAATAGTTTTAAAGCCTTGTCATAATCGCTAATAAAATAATATCCGATCCCTTGTAAACCCCAAGATGTGGCTAAAAAAATAGCTGACTGCGATTTTTCCTGATATTCAATGGCACTTTGATAAGTCTTTATCGCTTTTTCACCGTCTCCTTTAGTTAGGCATAGATTCCCATAATTGTAGTACGCCAAGCCTATGCTATAGGGATGATTGGTTCTATGTGCGGAAGCAATGCCCTTTTCACATAACTGCTCGCCTTGAGAAATCACCAATAGCACCCAAGGTATACCCGTTAAAGACCTGCAGCATCGAATGCGGATTGCCGTGCAAACCGAAAAATTCATTCTCTCTTTGAGTCTTCTCCAGCAAGCGATGACCTTGGGGGCAATATTATTTACTTTTATGAAATTCCCCTCTATTAAATAAGAAAAGCAGAGGCCAAAGGCGCAGGGAGTCATTATTTCAATATCTTGTATCTTGTCTGCTTCCACAAAGGTATCTTCCAGATATTTTCTGCTCAGGACAAAGTCTCCCTTCATGGAATAATACAAGTTCATAAAGTTGTAGAGGTTGGCTAAACTTCTTTTGTCGCCTAGCTCCTTACAAAGCGTTTCTCCTTCCTTCAGGAAGTCGATGGAGTCTTCCGGGTACCCCAAGAGACGCATGGGGACAGTCATTAAAAAAAATAGTTTGAATCTTGCTCTTTTTTCGCGCTGCTGAGATTCCGGCATCTGCCTCAGGACACTTAACGCTTCTTCATCAGAACGATAGGCCTCCCAAAGGGCGTTGTTTCTGATGGACTTGTTACCGGATAGTTTTAGATAGTGGGAGGCTTTGTTCCGGTTGTCGCTCCGTAAATAATGATAAGCCAGCATCTCATAAAACTCCTCCATCCTATCATGATAGAGATCTTCGATGGCTTGCCCAATATTCTTGGTGGATCAATCGTCGCTCTTTTAGGAGAAGGCCGTTGTATACTACCTCCTGGGTAAGGGCATGCTTGAAGATATACTCCAGTTCCGGCTGAAGGGATGTGGTCTTGATGAGGTCGAGCCTCTCCAGGTTTATTAGACTTTTGTCAATGTACCCCTTCAGGTCACTGATCCTTCTCAATATCTCATACAGGAATGCCCGTCCGATAACCGATGCTTCCTGGAGTATCCGCTTGGTCTCATGCTCCAGTCTGTCCAGTCTTCCGAGATAACCCCCTGCACCATGCTGAAGGAATATCTTTTTCGGTAATTGTTCTGGTGAGTTTCCAGGAATCTTTGTCTTTAATAAGGGTGTCTGTTTCAATCAGGGAGTTGATCACTTCCTCCAGGTAAAAGGGATTCCCCTCCGCCTTGTCCCTGACAAAAATCTGCAACTGTTTTGGTATTGTTTTGGTCTTCAGGAGGGACTCCACCATGCTCTGGGCATCAGTAGGAGACAGGTGCAGTAGTCTGATCTCATAATAGGACTTAATGCTATTAGCCTGATGGCTGGTGAATAGATTGAAACTTGGACGATACATAAGGAGAAAAATAACGGGATACTTGAGGTCGATCAGGATATTCCGCAGAAGCTCCACCGATGAAGGGTCAGCCCAATGAAGGTCTTCAATACAAATGATTGTGGGGCTTGTTTGCAGAGGTTGGCCAATATCAGATTAATAGCTTCGTGAAGTTTTGCCTTCCACTGCTCCGGAGGAATATTTTCTATTTCCGGGTAGGAGAGGGAATAATTTTCCTATATAGGGTATCAGGTCTTTTCTTTCTCCCAGTGTCGCCTGTGCTCCACTTCTCTACTTTCTGCCTTGTCTGATCCGGAGGGTCTCCCTCCCTGATCTGCCAGGCCCGGGAAAGAAGATCAATGACCGGAAAATAGGGGATGTTCTGGGAGTAGCCATAGGAATGGCCCTCTCTCCACTGAATGGTGTTCATGTCTAGTGAGTTTCTGAACTCTTCCACCAGACGGCTCTTTCCGGTACCGGCATCTCCGATAATGGAGAAGCTGGAGGATTTACCCTTTTTGAGATTGTCAACTGCTTCTTTGAGTTGATCCATCTCTGCTTTGCGACCGATTAGTTCTGATCTTAATCCAGAGAGTCGATGTGTCTTGGAAATGGCTTCCTTGGGTGATGAGACCTTGTAGATTTGGATGGGTTCTTCCTTGCCTTTTACCTTGACGGATTTTTTCTTCTTGAACTCAAAATACCCCTCTGTGTGTTGGTAGGTGTCAGCTCCCACGATAATTTCATCGGTCTTTGCCAGGCCGGAAATACGGGATGCTACGTTAATGGTATCCCCAAGGACACCATGAGTGCCCTTCTCAAAATCTATCTCCTTTGCCACCACCAGACCTGTATTGATTCCCGTATGCATATAGAGTGGCCTACCGATGGTTTTCTCAAGAGAAGGACTGATTTCTTTTACCAGGTTGTGAATCTCCCGCGCTGCCCGTATCGCCCTTACGGGATCGTCTTCGTGAGTCTTGGGGACACCGAAGATCGCCATCACCGCATCCCCGACGAACTTTTCAATGAAGCCTTCATACTTCACCACGACCTGGGAAATCTTCCCGAAGATTCTGTCCATGATCTCCTTCACTTCTTCCGGATCAAGCTTCTCGGTCATGGTAGTGTAGCCGGAGAGGTCACTGAACATAACAGTGACGTGCTTGCGCTCTTGATCTGTTATGGTTGGCTTTGAACGTAGTTTCAATGGGCTGGGGGGGTATCGCGGATGTCTTTGTAAAGTCGTAACCGCATTCGCCGCAGAAGCTATTTTCAGGATCGTTATTTTGGCTTTGCAGTTGGGGCAGATATCCAGTTCCAGTCTTTGCCCACACTTACGGCAAAATTTTTTGCCTGACGATTTTCGAGTCTGACATTTGGGACATTGCATAGATAATATCCTCCAAATAAGTGAACAGATATAGGTTTATAAAATTATGGAATGAATATGTTATTTCTTAATGAGTTAACAATCTAAAGTCAATCTAAATTATGGATTATCCGGTGAGGATTATAATAGGAAATCTTCAAATTTAAATAACAAAAAAGGCAGAGCTATTTCTTCCGATAAGCTAAAGTACCCGATAGCTGGCCAAATCATCCATACAACGCCTGAATTCCGGATTGCAGGCCAAATGCTGCTGGACAATAGCTATCGGTATGCCAAGCACAAATGCGTTACCCACGACTGTTGCACTGGCTATGCCTTCGCTCAGTGCGGATATTTCTCCAAGAATGCTTCCGGCTGATGATACAATCGGAGCATTATTCCGATCATATAAACGCTTACCACGGAGATAGATATTTAATTGTCCACTCAACACCAGGTAGACATTTGGATTCTTTGTTTCCTCGATAATCAGTGGTTGCTCAGAACTGACTTTCTGCAGCTGCATCTGTTCAGGGATATTCCTTGCCAGGTCCAACATAAGTCTGGCGAGTTTTCTTTCAGCAGTCTTGCAATCTATAGTTGATTTCTGTTTGCAGGTCTGCCATTCCTGCACCTTTTCGAGTAATTCAGGAATGGGTGAAGTTTCTTCCTCCAGGCGCTGCCTTTCCCGTTTGAGATCGCCGCTGAACGTTCTCCCCATGAGTTGGATTGTGCCGGGAATGTCGCCTTCCACTAAGGTAGTCTCATAGTCTGTTCGCGAAAAAGGCAGGAATTCAAGACACACCTTATGCTGTTGCCGCGATTCGTCCGGATGCATAACCATTCTGCTCCCTGCGCAGATCAATCCATTGTTGGAGTATATTTCTTCCATTTTAACGGGGTCTGAACCAAACCTATAAGGACTGTCAAAAAATATTTCATTATAGAAGCCATCACAAAACTCCATGGTCTTCTGTTGTTCATCATAAAGGAACGTCAAGGCATGCTCTTCAACGAGGTTCAGCAAACGTATGGAGCTGATATTTTCATAACCGGCGCCAGCATTGGAAATGATGGGTATTCCGCCTCCTTGAACAGGTGTATAGCTGATGGGCTGCCGCTTTCCGGTAACCGGATCTTTTGGTTCAATCCATGCAGTAGATCCGTCGGCATATGTCACTTCTATTTTTGAGTTTTCAAACTCATAACGAGTCAATGGCTGCCCGGAGCGAAGTTCAGCGATACCATAAGGCCTATTGACGGCAGTTGCATCACTGTCAGATACCCGCTCACACTGGTATTTATCACGCACGGCAATTGAATCGACATATATCAGAAACTGTCTGCCGCGTAACTGATAGCGCATGAGTGCAGGAATCTCTTTATTGATGATTGAATTGAATCCCTCCTGGAAGTCCAGTTCAAGACAGAGCATAGCGTCAGCAATGCGCTTTTTCACCTGCATCTGCTGCCAGCAGGCAAATAGTACTCCGTTGAGGTACATGGTCTCCCTGCAATCACCATTTTGCATTAGCAACGCCGCAGTCAAATCGGTGCCTGAACGTGTATTTAATCGCAAATCGGGATCAACGCCTGACAGTGTGATCAGTCCATCGGATCGGACGTCAAAAGCCCAATGGGCTGGTGCCTGAAGATCCTGGAGATTGCTGATGTTTAGACCATCGCCAACAACCTTTTGTATACGCGCAATCACAGCCTTTGGATTTTCCCTGTCCTCCAAAGGCAATGCCTGAATGATCCTTGTTTCCACCAGATCGGCAAGATCATCCTGGACCCTGCGGTTGATTAGTAAGTCTGGCACGCGTGAACCTACAGCACCAAGGCCCCCGCTGATGTATAGCGGCTTGAGATTAGAGGTCAATGCCCGGAAGTTGACTGTCTTGCAAAGAAATGCCGTGAGGGGATTAGTTGAGTCGCAAGTGATTGCTTTGCGGTATTCCTCTTTAAGTGTTCGTGCTTTATCTTGTCCTGCCTCTCTGAAACGGCTATATGCCGCATTACATTCGGTAATAGCAAGCTTTGCACACTCAATCCGTGACTCCATTGAAAAGACGTCATATTTATGTTCGTAACTGACGCTCCTCATAGCTGCGAAATTGTTCTTAATGCGATGCAATTCGGATACAGTAATGGCAAGCTCAAATTCTGCATCTACAGTGGCAAAGAGATTGGCGAGTAAATTACGGATTGTAGATAGAAAAGCACCCTGAATTACAGCCAACAGCAGCCTGCCAGCATGCGTCCAATAATCGAGGGATTCGCTGCCACCCTGTAGTTCCAGGGCAATGTTGATGAGGATGGCCTGGCTTTTTAGTTCCTTCTCAACGACTTTCATCTCTTCGTCGATGACCATGAGACGAGTTTCCTCACTGATCCTTAATCGGTAGGCCCCGCGATTTTGCAGGAGTTGATCACGCTCGACAAGCAGGTCAGCTAGATAATCCAAGGTGCGCAACATCCGGCCAAGACCAGGGAAGGAGGAGCCGCTTTCACGGAAACCGCGGCGGAAGATTCTGGTAGCCAATCGAAGATTCTTGTTGCGCATCGCCCGGGCATGAGCAACAGTCATATCTTTCAGATCTGCTTCCGGGAAGTAGTTGGGGAACAAATTGATCAACTCACTGTTGATGGTGTTGGTGTTATTGCCCGACTCTGTCAATGCCTGAATCAATTGCTCTGCAAAAAACATCTTTGCCGAATAGGATTCTCCAAGCGTTGCCCAGACAAGGGCGTTATGCCCGCCCTCGGCAATGATCCTTGAGCCCTCCTGAATGGCTTCTGTAGGCCGTTTAGCCTTATTCAAGGCCAGCAGATAGAACTCACGAAACCGCGGCGTATTCCGAAAAGTCTCATTCTGGCATTCACGGTAGAGCCTGATTTCGTTCTCCGGCGAACTGAGCAGGCGAAAGTGGTTGGTAATCTCAATAAGCTCTTTTATTGACCACTTGCTCACCCATCGTTCTTTTGCATAGGCCAGCCTTTCCAGCTTTTCGACAGTATTGGTGCATGCCAGCAGGATTCTGAATGCATGGTCGCGGAGCACTTCTTCCTTGCCTTGCTCGTATACCTGATCGAGATTGGCATCGCGAAGAGCATCAAAAGTGGAAACAGTTGACCATGATTCGTTCATGCACTTACCTGTGTTGTTCGTTACTGAACTATCAAGATTGCCTATATGCCTACGTTGTTAGGAGTCTTTCAAACAGAAGCATTCATCATGCTAAGTTGCGCTTGCTGCTGATTCCAGTTTCTTCAATGCATCCTTTGTGCGGGTGAGCCAGTGGCTTTCGGGAGTTATTTCCATTTCACGATATAGAGCTTCTGCTTTCTTCAGGATTTCCACAGCCTCTTCCTTCCGGCTCACATTGGCGAGGAACTCACCGAGATGAAGATAGCCGATAGCGCTGAATGGTTTTAATTTGAGCTCCTCTAGGATTGAAATACCATGTCTGATCTGGTTATGTGCCTCTTCAATAATGGCCGGGGTCATTTCCTTCATCATCAACCCAAGGAGTGCCCGTGCCAAACCTTCACAGGCTTTTGCATTACACTCCTGTGAAATTCTTAAAGCCTCTTCGGCACACTTCCTGGCACGTCTCAGATCACCTGCAGCCCTATGAGTCATAGCCAGGTTCAAATAACTCCAAGATACCATAAAGGGCAAGCCAAACTCTTTCGCAAGCTTGAGTGCCTTATCTCCAGCATCTATCGCTTTTTCATATTCTCCACGAAGATAATAACCGGCCCCGAGCACGAACCAGGCACCCTCAAAGGTAATGGAAATTTCTGCCTCATCATAGATTTTAATCGCTTCCTGTGCATGTGTGATTGTTTTATTCCCATAGCCTGCCCAGAACATTACGGTGGAGTACATCATTTTTGTCAAACCCATACTAAATCTATCATTGATTTCACAGGCGGTCCGAAATCCCTTCTCTAAAACATCAGTCCCTTCCTTGAACAGTCCCATCCACCCTAAAGAAGCACCGTAAAACGCACAGATATTTGAATATGTGCTAAATCCCATTCCAAAAAAGTCTTTTTCCAGATGATGTTCCTCAAGGAGATGAATTGCCTTGCCTCCGATGTCCACAATTTTCATAACATCACTTGTAAACCAATATGAAAGACAATTCTGGCTTGCACTTTGTGCCATCAGTCCAAAGTCCTTAATCTTGTCCGCCGAGTTGAAACACTTCGCGGCGTATTCCAGCCCGAGGGATGGGTTGCCAGTAGCTGAATGATATCTACTCAAACTACCATGAATCTGTACAAGGCCTTCTTCATCCTCCAACTCTTGAGCGAGCTTTTCACCATTTTGAAGGATTTCAAGGCTGCCTTCCGGGTAACTCAACAATACCAACGGGGTTGTCATCATGAGGTGTGTCTTCAACTTTTCCTTATTATTCTCCGGGCTTTCTGGCTGGGCATCCAAGGCCCGGATCGCTTCCTTGTAAAAGCGGATGGCTTCCTGGTTGGCGTAATTCCTTACCGCTTTGTCCCCGGAGAGCTTCAGGTACTCATAGGCCTTCGGAAAATTATCGCTATGTGAGTATTGGTAGGCCAGTGTCTCATAAAACTCGGGAAGGTGATGCTGAAAGAGTTCTTCCATGACCAGACCGATCTTCTCATGGATGGAACGGCGTTCTTTTATGAGGAGACCATTGTAAACCACCTCCTGCGTCAGGGCGTGCTTGAAGATATACTCCAGTTCCGGCTGCATGGATATGGTCTTGATGAGATCAAGTCTCTCCATGTTGATGAGACTTTTGTCGATATATTCCTTCAGATCACTGATCCTTTTCAGGATCTCATAGAGGAACGCCCTGCCGATAACAGAGGCTTCCTGGAGTATCCGCTTGGTCTCTCGTTCTAATCGGTCCAGTCTTGCTGAGATGACCCCCTGCACCGTGGAAGGAATATCTTTTTCGTTAAGTGATCGTGCAAGCTTCCATGAACTGTCGTCCCAAATCAGAGTGTCCGTTTCAATCAGGGAGTTGATGACTTCCTCCAGGTAGAAGGGATTGCCCTCCGTCTTGTCCCGGACAAACATCTGCAACTGTTTGGGAATGGTTTTCGTATTCAGGAGGGACTCCACCATGTTCTGGGCATCAGTGGGTGTCAGGTCCTGGAGTCTGATCTCACGATAGGACTTTATACTACCCGCCTGATGGCTGGTGAAAAGGTTGAAGGTAGGCCTGTAGATACAGAGAAAAATAACAGGATACTTGAGGTCGATCAGGATATTCCGCAGAAGCTCCACAGATGAGGGGTCAGCCCAGTGAAGATCCTCAATACATATGACAGTGGGAGCACGTCTGCAGAGGTTGGCCAGAATCAGATTAATAGCCTCGTGAAGTTTTGCTTTCCACTGCTCTGGAGGGACCTTTTCCATTTCCGGATAGGACAGGGAATAAAGATTGCCTATGTACGGAATTAGGTCTTTTTTTCTCCCAGGGTTGCCTGTGCTCCCTTTTCCACTTTCTGCCTTATCTGATTAGGAGGGTCTCCTTCCTTGATCTGCCAGGCACGGGAAAGAAGATCAATGACCGGAAAATAGGGGGTGTTCTGGGAGTAGCCATAGGAATGACCTTCTCTCCATTGGATGGTATTAAGGTCCAGTGAGTTCCTGAACTCTTCTACAAGCCGGCTTTTCCCTGTACCGGCATCTCCAACAATGGAGAAGTTTGATGATTTACCCTGTTTGAGATTGTCCACCGCTTCTTTGAGTTGGTCCATCTCAACTTCGCGGCCGATCAGTTTTGCCCTCAAGCCGGATAGGCGATGGGTTTTGGATATAGCTTCCTTGGGTGATAAGACTTTGTAGATTTGGATAGGTTCTTCCTTGCCTTTTACCTTGGTTGGATCAAGTTTCTCAAAGTTAAAGTATCCTTCCGCCTGATGATAAGTTTCAAGACCAACAATGATCTCATCGGCCTTTGCCAAGCCGGAAATACGGGATGTTACGTTAATGGTATCCCCCAATACACCATGAGTGCCCTTATCAAAATCTATCTCCTTCGCCACCACCAGGCCAGTATTGATTCCCGTGTGCATATAGAGTAGCCTGCCGATGGTTTTCGTTAGAGTTGGACTGATTTCTTTTACCAGGGTGTGAATCTCCCGTGCTGCCCGTATTGCCCTCACGGGATCATCCTCGTGAGTCTTTGGGACACCGAAGATGGCCATGACGGCATCACCTACGAACTTTTCAATGAAACCTTCGTACTTCACCACTACCTGGGAAATCTTCCCGAAGATCCTGTCCATGATCTCCTTCACTTCTTCAGGATCAAGCTTCTCGGTCATTGCGGTGTATCCGGAGAGGTCGCTGAACATGACAGTGACGTGCTTACGTTCTTGATCTGTAATAGTTGGCTTAGAAGGAATTTCAATGGGCTGGGGAATTGTCGTCGATATCTTTGTAAAGTCGTAACCGCACTCGTCGCAGAAAATACTGTCAGATAAATTCGAGGTGTTACACTTAGGGCATGTAATCTCAAATTTATAACCACATTTTTTACAGAATTTGGCTCCATCTCTATTCTGAAACTGGCACTTGGGACATTGCATAGATAATATCCTCCAAATAAGTGAACAGATACAGGTTTATGGAATTAAATGGAATGAATGGTTTATTTCTTAATGAGTTAACAATCTAAAGTCAATCTAAATTATGGATCATTAAGTCAGGATTACATCCGTAAGAAACAATATTCACTCCCGACGAACATATTAAAACACATTACATTTTGTATCTTAATCTTTTCTTGACATTTCAGTCAGGTTTTTCTATTAATAGCCACACTAAAACTATTTTTCTAATTATTTAGAGGAACGTTTTTTCATCTCACCTTCATTTTGCTTGATTCAATTAAATTGAGCGGGCTTCTTTTTTTAAACCAAAGACATAAAAAGCTTCAAATGTGATTTCAGGCAGTTTGTTACATTAAAAGACACACATTTCATAATAAGGAATGGCTTTTTTGACTAACTGATATGAAACCGAAAGTATAAAGAAAGATAATACTCATTTTAACCAAAGGAGGGTTGATTTATGAAACTTCAAAAAATCGGTGGTTATGCGTCAATAGTGAACGGACTTCTTACATTGTTACTCCTGATGATCCTTATTTTAATATTCCCTCGCCTCGGGCTTGTTGAACCAAGCGATTGGATTGACCCGGTCAAGGGCATCAATGCATATATCAAGTCTCCTGCCACATTTTTCTTGTGGGATTTGGACTTTATTTTGTGGGGCATTACCCTTGTGCTCATGGCATTGGCTCTTAGGGAGCGAATGGAAACGGAATCGCCCAATCTCATGCGGCTGGTCGTTATTGGCGCATCAATCAGCGCCACATTTTGCTTAAGTTACGGCTTGATCGGTATCCTCGGTTTTCCACCGATCGTCAGCGCCAAAGACATCTCTGCTTACCGGGCGATGTTTGGTGTAACTTTTGGGGTTTGTATTGCGGGGGACCACGCTTCTGGCTGGGCCTTTCTATTAAGTGGCTGTGCTGCCCTCAAGACCGGAAAACTTTCACGTTTGCTTGCTTATCTTCTCATTCTTATGGGGATTATCTGGATTCTGGAATTTTTCTCCTGTGGACACGCCATCTATGGTCCGCTGGTGGCTGTGGGATTGTTGGTCACTTTCGTAAGCGAAGTGTGGCTGGGCATAGTGCTCTTACGGAACAGAAGCTAATCAGCCAGGAATGCTAATCATAGGGAGGCAGTCGCTAAGGTCAGGACAAGGGGTCAAGTATTTGCTTGACTCCTTATCTATGTCGGATACCACATCGGTATGATGGTAAGAGAGTATTTTTGTATGGCGTGTTATTGAATACATGCTTTCAACTGGTAATCTTCATTTCTGCGGCTTTATAAATTTGTGTGTTTGTAGGTTAAAGAAATAATTCTGAAGGTTCGGAAATCGGGATTTTGTTTCTTACTTTCTCAATTTTGATACAATAAAAATCATTCAAGTTTTCACTTGGTAATGTTTATAAGGACACATGCAATTTTATACCCACTTTCCCTTGACACACAACTTACTCTTACCTATACTTCCACAACAGAAAAGAGAGTTCTTGTTAAAGCAACATGACTAAAACAAAAGCCTGGATAACAGCCTTACGATTACGCACCCTTCCTTTATCAATTTCCGGAGTGATCACAGGAAGCTTGATTGCATTATCAAAATCAATATTCGACTGGAAAGTATTTTTCTTAGCTTTGACCACTACACTTTTCCTACAGATTTTATCTAATCTTGCTAACGATTATGGCGACAACCAGAATGGTGCTGACAATCTGGGCAGGATCGGTCCTGAAAGAATGGTTCAGAGCGGCGTAATTTCGGCTAAGGAAATGAAAAGAATGATTGTGCTGTTTACAATTATGGCTTCTATTTCGGGGGTATCCCTTCTCTTGATTTCTCATCTAGCAATGTTTTCTGCTTCTTTTTTTGTACTCCTCATATTGGGGTTTTTTGCAATATGGGCTGCTTTGACTTATACAATAGGAAATAATCCTTATGGTTATTCCGGATGGGGCGATTTATCAGTTTTTCTATTTTTTGGTTTATTAAGTGTTGTCGGTACTTATTATTTATATGCAGGAGAAATTACTCCCGATGTTTTTCTTCCGGCTATTTCAATCGGAGCGTTGAGTGTAGGAGTATTAAACATCAATAATATGCGTGATCATGACAACGACAAGGCCGCAGGAAAGAATACAGTTGTAGTCAAAATCGGGGTATCAAAAGCAAAATATTACCACATGGCACTTTTAGCAACCGCATTGATTACTGCATTTCTTTATATGTTTGTGAACCACATTTATTACCGGGGTTATCTTTTCGTTTTCATACTCGTTCCCTTGACAAAACATTTATTGCATGTTTTTCGTTTTCAGAACCCGTCTTCATTTGATAAGGAATTAAAGAAGCTTGCCTTGATCACTTTTTTATTTTCTCTTGCCTTTGGAACAGGAATAAATATTTAGTTTCAATCTTGCCGGCCTGAATTTCGCTTTCTTCCTGTAAGCATCATAAATCTGATTTCCTAGCCATAGTAGATTTCAAGTGTAAATCGTGATAAGAATAGGTACAAAGTAGAAGCAATTAAGAATAATTTTCTAACCTTAACAGACGGAATTATAAATGACACACTCTGATCATGGTCCGGGAATAATGATTCCTCCACCCCTCATTTACTTCACAGGGTTTCTCTTTGCCTACGCCATTAATAGATTTTACCAAATCCCCATGCTAGGTCCTCCGCTATCAATTGTTTTGGCGCTCCTTACGGTCACACCTTCGGCAATTCTTGGATTATGGAGCATGCTAGAGTTCTGGCGTGGCAAGACCGATCCCTTACCTCACAGACCGTCTTCATCTCTTGTTATTGTCGGTCCATATCGTGTCACCCGAAATCCCATGTATGTCTCTCTAGTCTTACTCTATGTTAGTTTTGGATTTTTGCTGAGGATAGCTTGGGCATTCGTCATCCTCCCAGCAGTTATATTCATTGTAAATATTTACGTGATTAGACGAGAAGAATCATATCTTGAATCTAAATTCGGTGAACAGTATCGAACTTACAAAAAGCACGTTCGTCACTGGTTATAGCGGGGTTTTTATATTTTAAGGAGAGTACATAATGAAAAGAATAATTTTTACTCTATGCGTTTTTATCACTTTGGCATCTCTGGCCAATGCGGAGTTTTATAATTGTGTAGACACGGACGGTAACACCTTCATTACCGATAACCCCCCTGAAGGTGCAAAATGCGAATCAAAGGGAGGGAATGACGAAAGTGTAAAACAGAAGCAACAAAATGATGTTGAGATTCAACAAGAGGGACAGGATGATAAAACGACGAGCCAAAATGAAAATATTAAAAAATTAAAAAGCATGCCACAACCGAGTTATTGATGATATTACTGAAAACCAGTTTATCAAAATAGAAAAATTTTTTATTTGATCATAATATTTTTCTACTTGCCCAAGAATTTTAATAAGCCGACCTCTGCACTCCGGCTGATTTTTTCATTATGATGATACCAGAAAGACCAAACAATTCTTAAATCATAGATTAGGTGAAAAAATGACTAGAACTGCTCGATTCGTCTCTACATTTTTCGGATATGTATTCACAATTCCCTTCGTCTTGCTTGTTCATTTCCTCAGATTGCTGATTGGCAAGCAGAATGCTGTAAGACTAACCGGCAAGTTGGTAACAAAGACGGCTGCTCTGGGTATGGGAATTCTAGTACCCCGATCAAAAGCTGCTTTTGAATTCGACAGTTTTAAGAAAACATTAAAAAATAATTTTTTCATAATAGGACCAATCTATGATCTAATTTTGGTGGAAGAAACAAATAATAGGATAGAATTCAAGGTCCAATATTGTCCTGTCGCATCAACGTTCAGAAATCTTAAAATGGGAGACCTATGTAAATACTCGTGTGCAGCAGATTGGGTAGTAGCTAAGATGAATAAAGGCTTATGGGAATTTGAACGGTCAAAGACAATTGGAACTGGTTTCGACTGTTGCAACCATACTTACATAAAAACGATAAAGAAAAGTTCAGAAAGATAATTATAACCTATCCCAATCCTAGGTCTTCTGGAGAAAGAGAGCTCTCTTCAGCATTATATAAGGAGATGGAAGCAGGAGTGACCTTGCCAATTCAACGATAACTGGTTGAAACATGCAGGTTTTTAAATGATGTTTTTTTGGCTCGAGGATCTCCTGGGCGCAGCGCAGGCCCTCCCAGTCGGTGCGCGCCACGACGCCGTGGGCCACCGTGGCCTCGTCCAACAGCCAGAAGTCGCCGCCTTCGAAGGAGCCGCGAAAGACCTTGCCGATGATCGGCACGCCGAGCTCCCGCAGCTTGGCCTCGTAGAGCAGGTCCTCGCCCTGGCGCACCGGCTCGCGGAAGCTGCCGATCAGCGCGCCCTCGGTCAGGCAGGCGCCGAAATCGCGGGCGTAGACCATGTAGGGCAGCTCGGCGTCGGGCTCCATGAGCACGACCTCGACGCCGGCCTCGCGGTAGGCTGCGACGAGCTCGCCGTGCTCGCGGCGAAAGGCCGCCAGGTCGGGCTGCTCGCCGCGCGCCAGCACGCCGCGGGTGATCTCGTTGATGGGCTGGAAGACTGAAATGGTCGGGGGGGCACAGCAGGACCTTGCGGAGCCTGCCCGTCGCGTTCGACACAAACACCTGCTCGGTCATCTGGGGCAACTCCTCTCCACCTGACGCTGTCGCGAGCGGAACGTATCCGGCGTGGCCGCCAGCCACAAGTGGACCCCTGCACCCGAAATCCTGCACGGAAGGTGCCCTTGTACACCGCTACCGATGCGCCGTTGCACGGTCCGCCCCGGCCGCGACCGGGCCCGGGCCACGACCACCTCTGGCCTCGCCATCCCCGAGATGCGCAACGGT
>CAVQCU010000112.1:0-10499 GCA_963710995.1 uncultured delta proteobacterium | reverse complement strand
CTTCTACGAGGTGACCGCCGGGCAGATCCTGCTGGACGGCGTGGACCTGCGGCGGCTTGATCTGACCGCGCTACGGCAGCACTTTGCCGTCGTCCTGCAGGATCCATTCCTCTTCACCGGCACCATCGCCGAGAACATTCGCCTGGGCAACGAGGAGATCAGCGAGGCCGGCCTGCGCCGCGCGGCGCACGACGTGAACGTGCTGGACTTCATCGAGAGCCTTCCCAACCAATTTGCCGAGCCGGTTCGGGAACGCGGCTCGTCGCTCTCAACGGGCCAGAAGCAGCTCATCAACTTTGCCCGCGCGCTGGCCTACAATCCCCGCATCTTGATCCTAGACGAAGCTGCCCGTCCATATAGATGTGTTCAATTCTTTCTCTGACTAAAGAATGAATTCTGGCCGGTGTTGGATTAGACAGGGTGCGCGAAGACGCTTCAATAATGTCCCCCAGCATTACCAGGCCCGCTTCTTTCGTTTGTGGTTTTGGTCCCGGATACCGGAAATCACTTTCCGATAAAGAACGGATCGATTCATCTTTATCTTTTTTCGCTTTGTCATAAAAGTAACTGACAATATTATTGCCGTGATGTTGGCGGATGATGTTAATAATCTGCCGGCCAAGTTTGACTTGAGATGCCAGTTCGCAGCCATCCTTTACATGAGAAATTATGATCAAACTGCTCATTTTAGGAGATAACTTGTCATGTCTGTTATCAGCGTTGGGCTGGTTTTCGATAAAGTACTGAGGTTTTGTCAGTTTGCCTATATCATGATAGTAGGCGCTTACTTTTGCCAGTAGAGAATTGGCTCCGATAGCTTCTGCTGCCGCCTCCACCAAAGAGGAAACGATGATGCTGTGATGATAAGTGCCCGGCGCTTCGATGATCATTCTTTGGAAAAGAGGTTGATTGAGGTTGGCCAGCTCCAGCAGCTTAATATCAGTTATAAAACCGAAAGTGCTTTCAAAAATGGGTGCGATTCCGGCAACAAGAATTCCAGTAAAAACTCCTCCGGCAAATCCCATCATTAGCCTTAAAAACAAATCATTGAAAATATTTCCTGTGATAAGGTTTAAACAAATAATCGCGGCCATATTTATAATCCCCAAAAAGATACCGATTCTTAAAAAAACAGAACGCTGACGGATGCGGACAATTTGATAAGACGCGGCAATTGACCCTAAAAAGGAGAAAAGAGGGAGAATAATATTTTCATCAAAGATGAAACCAATCAGGAAAGATGTGAGCACGCTTATAATTAAGGCAACGTTTCTATTAATCAAAATGGCGATAATCATTGCTCCCAGCGCAAAGGGTATAGCAAAATAGCAGGAATCGGTTGATATAGAGGGGAATGCTCTGTTGACCGCAAGGGAAATAAAGATTCCTGCCTTAATAAATAATATTTGTAATAAGGCAATAATGCCGAAAACAAACAAATCAACGTTTGAGCGAACAGAAACTTTAGCTTTAATCCAGTTTCTTGTGCGCCAAAGATACAAAGCAATAGAAAGAAAGAGGGCTGTGAAGAAAAATCCCAGAAAGACTGTAAATCTGGAAAATTTATTATTTTCGGTAGATTTAAAATAAGCATTTAACTTGGCTAACTCCAAATAACCGATTTTTTCTCCTTCTCGAACGATCATTTCATTTTTTTGCACCTGGAAAAATGCCGGATTTGTATCTGCCATAAATGCCATCTTTTTCTTTTCCATTAACTCTTTATTAAAGGTCAAATTCGGTTCGATTAGTTTTTTAGCTACGGAAAAGGCCACTTCTCTTAGGGGATATTCGTCACCCTTAAAAATCACATTAACTTTTTTTAAAAGCGCCGCATCAATTTTCTGAATATATAAAAATGAAGAAGTATCTTTAATTTCTTCTTCCATTTGAGTTTCTAAATTTCTAATAGTAATACCTTTTCTCTTTTCTGATTTACTAAAAATATTATTGGTAATGAATTTGTTTGCATAGAAAGAAACGATTAACTGGGAAAGTTTTTGTTGCAGTTCATTAGAAAATTTATATTCCTTTAAAATATGAAATTCTTCCGAACTTAAAGAAACCCCTAAATTCACCTCCAGGCGCTGTTTCTCTTTTTGTGATTTACTTACATCAATATGGCCGGCTTCCGGTGGTTTTTCCATAAGCGAACTTTTGTAATCTTCAGCCGCGGATAAAAGAGCTTCAGCTAACTTTGTTTTGATGTTGACGGCGACTTTACTGTCATAGTCATAAACCGGTTTTATATTTTCCGCGTCATCATTTATTTTCTGTTGGGTTGCTTGTTGATCTTCAACCAGGAAAGAATGGTCGGCTTTAATATTTCTAGTGGCAATCATTCCTTGTTGAAATTTCGGCGCAAAGATATTAATTTCCGGCGCCAGGATCATAGCTAAAATTAAGCAGAGAATGACAGCGATAGCCCATTTTTGAAAAACACTATTTTCCAAAAAACCAAGAAGAAAATTATTTTTCTCCAGTAAATTCTTGAAAATATTTGCCGCTTTATTTTTCGTTGATTCGAAAAAATTCATAAAATTTATTGTTGAAACTCCAATTCTAATGAAACTCAGATATTATAAGCGTAGCGCAGTAATATCTGTAAGTTGAATTATCCCATGTGCGAAGCTAAGTGGGACTATTTCTAAATCTTGTTTTAGTTTTCATACCCGTGATTTGCTGGAGTTAGTTATTTTTTCTCTATCTAAACGCGCATAAGCCTTGATGACATCCTGAACTAATGGGTGACGCACAACGTCAATTTCCGAAAAATGAACAAAGCGGATACGCTCTATTTTTTTTAAGATGTGTTCCGCTTCGATTAATCCGGAAACTTTTTCCTGAGGCAAATCAACCTGGGTAATATCCCCGGTAATTATTGCCCTAGAACCAAACCCGAGACGCGTTAAAAACATTTTCATTTGTTCGGATGTAGTATTTTGTGCCTCATCCAAAATAACAAAAGAATCGTTAAGCGTTCTACCCCGCATAAAAGCAAGAGGCGCAACTTCAATCAAGCCTTTATTGATAAGGGCTGTTGCTCTTTCCATATCTATCATATCATAAAGTGCGTCATACAAGGGGCGCAGATAAGGATTAACTTTTTCGGCCAGGTCTCCCGGTAAAAAGCCCAGTCTTTCACCAGCCTCCACTGCGGGACGCGCCATAATTATCCGTTGAACTTTCCTCTCCAGCAAATGCGATACGGCCATGGCCATAGCCAGATATGTTTTTCCCGTGCCGGCAGGACCGATGGCAAAAACCATATCAAAATTTCTCATGTATTCAATATAAAGTCTTTGGGCGATACTTTTGGGGGTAATTATACGTTTTTTGGAAGAAATAAAAACAGTGTCGAGAAATATGCGCGCTAATTCGAAAGTTACATCTTCGGAAAGAATACGATGAGCGTAGTCAATATCGGAAGAGTGAATATGCCAACCTTTTTCCATTATCGAATAAAGCTGCTGCAGCATAGTGCTGATCTTGCGAACGTTGGCATTTTGGCCGGAGATAGTAATGTTATTTCCCCAGGCTTTTACCTTGACTGGTTCCAGATTTTCGATAAGTTTTAGATGCTTATCGTGTTCGCCGCAGAGATTTTTTAGTAAATTATGATCCGCAAAGGAAATTTTCTCTACGGATACACTCTTGGGTGCTTGCTTCAATGAGTTTTCAGCCTCTAAAAGAGATATCACTCAAATCCTAAAATTATGATTGATTACGTTTTCGAATGCAGATTTTTATCATTTTGATTTGTCCAATGCAACACAATTTAATACTGCAAAAACAGGTGCGCGAAGACCTTGGCATTCCCCAGCATATTGTCAATCGGGCAGTTTTCGTCCGGCTGATGAGCTGTTTGGTTGGTTTTAGACCAGACAGCTACGGGATAATCCTTTTTGCGGATATAGGAAGCAACAGTTCCGGCGCCCACACCGCCGGCAAAAGCCTTAATATTATAAACAGTTTTAATGGCTTCAGTAAGCGCTTTAACAACTTGCGTGTCAGGCGAAGTCGGCTTTGCTGACTGTACGTATTGCGCGGTTGATATTTCTATCTGAACCTTGAATTTCTTTTCAATTTCATGAACAATTTTTTGTATTGAGGAGATGACATCCTGTAAATCATAGTCCGGCAGAATACGGCAATCCATACAAAAAACATCTTCACCGGGAATTGTGTTAATATTGCCCACATTCGCTTCTTTCTTCGTTGGTTCAAAAGTGCTTTCCGGCGGATCAAAAAGGGGATCAGTTTTGGGAAATAATTTTTTAAGTTTGGCTAATTTTGTTACCAGATGCGATGCCGCAAAGAAGGCATTATTGCCTAATTGCGGATTACTGCCGTGGCATTGCTTTCCTTTTGTTTTAAAACATAGCCAGAGCATGCTCTTTTCGGCGACCTCGATTAATGATCCTTCCGGATTTCCTGAATCAGGAACGACAATCAAATCATCATGATTAAAAAGATTATCTTTGGAATCTATCATGTAATAGAGTCCCTTACTGCTTGATGTTTCTTCGTCGGAAACAAAAGCAAGATTGATTGAATTAGCCGTTATTAATCCCTCATCAATAATCGCTTTGGCGGCAAAGATGGAAGCCACCATGTCCTGTTGATTGTCTTCCACGCCACGACCAAAAATATGTCCATCTTTTACATAAGCGCTATAAGGATCATGGCTCCAGAGGCGCAATTCACCCGGCGGAACAATATCCAGATGAGTAATAATCCAGGTAAATTTATTTTTATTTTTGCCTTCTATTGTCATAATAAAATTAGGGCGGATACTGGAAGAAACTCTATTATCCGGCGCATCATAATTACGGAAATTTTTAAAACCCATTTGGATAAGGCGGTCTTTCAATAAATCAGCTTTTAGCAATTCACCATCACCGCCGTTTTCCGGGCCTACTGCCGGAGCGGCGCTAAGAGCAATTTGCAATTCAATCATTGCTTCGCGGTAGGAATCGATTCTCTGAGATACCCTTTTGAATTTGTCTGCATCAATCATAAAAATTTACCTTTAAAGGGAAACTAGTCTTCAGGAGTTATTAAGATATGCAGGCCTGTTGTCCAAGGTTCGTCAAACTTCGTGCTGTCACCTAAAATTAAGACGACGTTTTTTGTTTTATCCAGATATTTTACGGCAATCTTATTCAAATCTTTAAGGGTGACGTCTTCTATTTTATTCCGGTAATTAAGGAGAAAATCTGCGGGCAACTTTTCATATTCGATATTCATCTGTTGCCAGGCAATTTGTTCGGGAGTAACAAAAGAAAAGATAAAACCATTCTTAATCGATTTTTTAGCCCAACCGATTTCTTTGTCTGTAATCGTATTGGACTGAATATTTTCTAAAACAGAATTGAGCAGGGAAAGAGTTTTCAGGGTTGAGGATGTTTTAGTAAAGGCATAAGTGCCAAAAACTCCGTAGGCAGGTTTAGGGCGGTAAAAGCTTCCGGCGCTGTAAGCTAGGCCTGCATTATTGCGCACGATGCTAAAAATTCGTGAAGGAAAACCGCCGCTGCCGATAATAAAGTCAAGAACGGTAAAAGCATAAAAATCAGTATCATTTTTGCTTGCGGCAAACTGGCCGCTGATAATTGTAGATTGAGAGATTTCTTTATCGATGTAATAAATCCCGGCATTTGATTTTTGAGGAGGCGAAGGAACCGTGGCCGGAATAGCGTTTGTCTTCCAATCACCAAAATACCGGCGGAATTTATTTATAGCTTCCTCTTTGGTAATATCTCCGCTTACGGCAAACATAATATTACCGGGCTGGAAAAACCGGCCGTGAAATTTGATTAAATCATCGCGTTCAATATTGGCGAGTGATTTATGCGAGGGAAAGCGTCCGCGCGGGCCTCCGCGATAGATAAGGCGATTGAATTCACGGAAAGCGAGGCTTTGCGGGTCGTCTTTCAGTCTTCTTAATTCTTCGTTCTTTAATTGCCGCGCCAACTCAAATTTATTTTGTTCAAAAGCAGGTTGGATAAGTATTTGCGCCAGCAGATCAAGGCCCGGGTCAAGGTCTTTGTTTAAAACAGAAAAAATAACCTGCGCCGATTCCATAGACATGGCAATTGCCGCAGAAGCGGCCATGAAATCAAATCGAGAGTCAATTTCCGCGCTGTTTAATTTTCCTGTCCCGCCGGTTCTCATGACATAGGCAGTTAATTCAGCAACACCTTCCTTGTTGTCCGGGTCATACATTGTTCCGGTTTTAATCAGAGCCTTGATATTTATCAGGGGCAATTCGTGGTCTTCCAGAATGTAAAGTACGATCCCGTTTTCCAGAACTACGCGTTGAGTTTGCGGCAGATTAAAGTGCAGCGGCGGATAATTAATTTTATCAGGAGAGGGCAACTGAGAACTAGACGCTGCTGCTGCGGGAAGAGCGCCTCCGCTAATTATGAGGATGGTCAGCAGTAAGAAAGTAAAAATCTTAATGTAGTTATCCATTATTTTACCTGTCATAAAAGCCCACTATTTAAATTTTCTTGTTTAAAACAGCTATCGTGCGGTTTTCTTTATTCAGATAAAGTTTTGCCGCTTTTTGAATGTCTTCCGCCGAAACCTTATCAGTGATGTTTAAATAATTGGATATATATCTGTAATCGCCCAGCAGTACTTCGTAGTAAGATAACGTTGCGGCAAGTTCGCCGTTGGAATCAAGATTTTTAATATATTCCATTCTTAACTGATTTTTAGCTTTGGCCAATTCAGTATCCGTTACCGGTTGAGTTTTAATTTTTTCTATTTCGCGAAGAATATCATCTTCGAGTTCCGCGCTTGTATGAGGATAACGGGGCTTGGCAAATATCGTAAAAAGGTTCGGGTATCTTGTTGCCGGCACACCATTGGAAGCGCTCACGCTTTCCGCGATCCCCATTTCCGTTACCAGTAAATTATATAACCTGCTCGTTCTGCCTTTAGTCAGGATTGTTTCCAGAACATCGAAAACATAGTCATCGTAGGCGGGAGCCGTGGGTTTGTGATAGCCGATAATCATCATCGGATTGGCATCGAAGAGCACTTCCACTTTTCTTTCTTCTGTTTGCGGAGGCTCTGCCGGGACCACATTTTTCTTTTTATTGTTCGTGGGAATCCGGCCGAAATATTTCTCGATCAATTTTAATGTTTCTAGCAGGTTGATATCGCCGACCACAGCAATCACAATGCTTTCCGGCGCTCTATATTCGGCAAAAATATTCTTTACCGCGTCCGGAATTAAATTCATTATATCCTGAGTCCAGCCCAGTATCGGCCTTCCGTAGGGATGTACTTTATAAGCGGCGCTTAAAAATTGTTCGTATAATTTACCGTCGGGGTCGGCTTCCACGCGCTGCCTTCTTTCTTCCATCACCACATCGCGTTCCGTGTAAAACTCGCGAAAGACAGGATTGATGAGGCGATCCGATTCAATTCTTGCCCATAGTTCAATTTTGTTAGCAGGCAGGCTGACCTGATAAGTAGTTATGTCCTGGCCGGTGGAGGCGTTCATATCCAATCCGCCGTTTTCCGTATAGAGGCGATCAATTTCGTTGGGGATGGAATATTTTTTTCCCTGGTCCTGTAGTTTCTTTAGCTTTTCGGATAGCTCTTGAATAATTTTTGGATCGGCCTTTTGGCCTTTTCGTTTTTCTTTATCCAGGGCGTTGCCTGTTTTTTCGATCTCATCCAGAATCTTTTTTTCCAGAGAGTAATTTCTGGTGCCGATGGTTGTGGTGCCCTTAAACATCATGTGTTCACAAAAATGGGCGGCGCCGTGACCGCCGTCCGTTTCATCCGCGGCGCCGATACGATGCCGGATATAGAGGGAAACAGTCGGGCTTAAATGTCTCTCGAGCATTAGCACTGTTAAGCCGTTTTTCAACTTGGTTTTAACAACCTTTTTTTCCAGATCAAAACCGTAAGAATGGCCGGAAATTAAAAAAACAGCCGCCAGCGCAAAAACAAATCGGGCAATATTATTGTGAGACTCAAATTTCAAAAACGAAGTGCATAACCTAAAGGTCACTCGTTGAAATTTGTAAGTCGAACAATCCCACACAGCGGAGGGTACAATACCCCGCAACTTGCTGCGGAATTGTTTCCAAAGCTTGCTTTGGGGTTCATATCCGTGATTTCGTTTCATCATTAACAATTCCATCTTGTTGTTTTTTAGTAAAGAAGCGTGAAAAAAAATATATGATTCCAACAATACAAACTAAAATTAAAAGAGAAGCGGAAAAAAAATACATGACGAATTCCATGGGATTCTTTAAGCTATATGAACCCCATAACGTATTGACGCCGATAATTAAAAAAAGCAAAGATAGAAGTAAGACGGCAACATTTTTAACCCAGATTAAAATATTCATGCAAAACTGCCTGTTTTGTCCCCTAATATTTTTTAAGCTCCGTTTTTAATTCTTCATGAACGGCAAAACTAAAATCATTGTTCTGGCAAGGAAGCAATGAGTTGTTATGATATACTGGTTCGCTTTGAATGTCAAAGGGGGATGCAACTACCGCTTCCACCCACATCTTTGTTCCGGGAATAGGCGAATATTCGGCCAATACCGGCTTGGCGCCGCATTCCCGGACAAATTCAATGCTTTTCCTGACTTCCGCGGCGCTTTGACCGGGCAGGCCGCAGAGAAGATAAATTCCTATATCGTCTGTTTTATAACCCGCATTTTTCAAATGACGCACGCCTTCAAACAATTCTTCATTTATGACTTTGCCCCCCGTTTGCTTCTGCCTTTGGAAATCCGCTGTTTCAAAACCGAAGCGAATTGTCTTGAATCCCGAATCGTAGAGTAATTTACTTAACTCTTTGTCTATTTCCCGCAGATGCAATCCGTTAGGGCAGTGGAACTGGCAGGACAAATTTCTTTTTTTGATTTCATGCAGCAGAGGTATAATCATTTCTTCGGGATTAACGAGCAGGGCATCGTCATAAAAACTAAAATTCTTCACGCTGGATTTTTTTTGCCAGTGTTCGATTTCGTCAACAACTTTTATGGGATCACGCCGCCGGAATTTATCATTAAAAATATGCGAAGCGCAGTAACTACAGCTATACGGACAGCCACGGGAAGTGGTAATCGGCAGTTGGTCAATTTTGCGGATTAAGTCAAAAGCGGGGTAGGGCGGGGAATCAAGGTTTTCGCTATCGGGCATGAAGGAAGGTTCTTCACCAAATAAATCCTTTAACAACTGAAGAACTTTTTTTTCTCCCGTGCCGGAAATTACGAAATCAGCTCCGGAATATTTTATAGCATGATCGTAACAGAGAGTCGCGTATTTGCCGCCCAGCACAATGGGAACGGAAGGCAACACTTCTTTGATTATTTTAATCGCCTCAAAAACTCCGGGATACCAGTAAGTCATCATCGAAGTGATTAAAACGATCTCTGTATCCTGATTGTTTTTTAATTCCTCGCGAAATATTTTCGGTATAATCCCATAGCGGCAATAATTTTTTAAGATCATTTTCAGGCTGTTTGGCTTGGGAATAACCTGCCGGAAGAATTTGCCCCGGCCATAAGAATGGCGCTGTGGTTGTTTGTGGCTTTCGTTAAGCATCGCGGGGTGATAAGGGTCAAGGCAATCGATAAAATGAATCCGGTGGCCGTTTTGGCGCAAAAGACCGCCTAAATATAATAGTCCCAGAGGTTTCAGCCAAAAATCATAAGCCGCGAAATCGTGAATCCAGGGGTTAATCAGAAGAATATTTTTACTCATACCGAGTTGCCTTCATTCGGCTATCTTTGTTGGCAGCGTCATCGGCTCCTCGGAGTATTGTAACATACATCTGCGTCGCCTATTCCTTGCCGCCTCGATATCTTTTTGCATGCAACTCGATAATACCACAGACACCAATTATTTACAAAATCAATTGCCGATATTCAAAAAAACAGTTTGAAGGTGAAACAATTTACGAGTATATTCGATCAGCTTTTCTTTTTTAGTTAACAAATAACCAGAGACACAAGAAATGATTAAACGATGGAGACATATCGGTGAAATTGGAGGCGATCCATGGGTGTTGCCTATATGGCCTTCAATTCATGAAGTAATTCCTGGGAATAAAATACAGAAATCTCAAAAAAGGCTTTCAAATTTAGCACTATATATATATCAACAAAATTAGATATGATGCCATGGATAATTAAAAGAATTAATAAACAATGTAAAGAATTATGGGATATAATAGAAAAAAGAGATAAAGAAGATGATTACTGGAATGAACATCAAGGACGCGCTTTGTTACTTGACGATGAACTTAAATATAATTTAATTATTGATTCAGAGTCACTTATATTTGAATTAGAATCATGCCTTGAATTAATGAGACAATTTTTGTTGCAAATATATGAAATCTCAAATAGCAAAATAAGACGTAAACAAATAAATAATGAATTTAAAAATATTATTTTATAAGATGATATTAATGCAACTTGGTATGATGATTTAGAGAAGCACAGGAATTTTTTTAT
>CAVQCU010000111.1:0-4017 GCA_963710995.1 uncultured delta proteobacterium | reverse complement strand
TCCAACAGGCGAAACGACTGCCGCCGTTCCGGAAGCAAAAGCTTCTTTCAATGAACCATTTTGCGAGGCAGTTATAACTTCATCAATAGATATTGGCCTTTCCACAACTTTGGTTTGCAAGTGACGTGCTAAAGCAATCACCGAGTTTCGCGTAACACCCGGTAAAATTGATCCAGCTAAAGGAGGCGTGATTAATTCTTCACCAAGGAGGAAGAAGATGTTACTTGTTCCGACCTCCTCCACATATTTCTTTTCAACGGAATCAAGCCAGAGAACCTGTGTGTATCCCATATTCGTAGCGATTCTGCTTGCATAAAGGCTGGCGGCGTAATTACCAGCCGCCTTGACATGACCTATTCCTCCGCGCACAGCACGAACATATTCCTCCGACACGTACATTTTTGTCGGAGAAAATCCCTGCGGATAATAGGCACCCACTGGTCCGACCACGATAAAAAAGAGGTACTCTGATGCCGGATGGACACCCAGAGCAGCCTCCGTTGCAATCATGGTCGGACGTATATACATGGAAGTTCCGGCACCATGAGGAATCCAGTCCTTTTCCAAAATTATCAGTTTTTTCATCGCTTCCATAAAAAGATTCTCTTCCATAGGCGGCATACAGAGTCTTTCCGCGGATGAATTCATTCTCTTGATATTTTCCTGCGGGCGAAAAAGATAAATTTCGCCTTTTAGACCTCGATAGGCCTTGAGACCTTCAAATATTTCCTGGCCGTAATGTAGACACATTGCAGTTGGATCTAATTTTAAAGAACGATATGGCTCAATTACCGCATCATACCACCCCTTGCCTTCCTTGTATTTTACGTTAAAGAAGTGGTCGGTAAATATTTTACCAAAGCCAAGCGTGGATTCATCAGTGGGTTTATCTTTTCTTTTTTTCAGTGGCGCTTTCTTAATCTTAATTTCCATAAATGCCTCTTTCACCAGGCTGCAGCCCTACCTATATCCTTTCACTACCCCGGATGTCGGTCTGGTATAAAATTTTCGCTTTGACATATCACTAAATTAAACTTCTATCAAGACTTCGATACTGAATTGCTTCGGCAATGACCTGCCCCAAATCCTTGTACCACATTTTAAGTTAGGGATTCAGGCATTTTTTATTTCTCAATTCAGGTACGCCTCTGGCGCTGGAGGACGGTAATTTAAAGAACTGTGCGGCCTGAATGTGTTGTATTCCATGCGCCATTTTTCAATTAACGTTTTCGCTTCTTTCAAGGTATAGAATATTTCTGGGATATGTCGACCTCTACGAACACTGGGTATGATTCCATGCCGATGACTCTCATACTGATTACTTTAACGAACATTGGGCCTTCTTCAACGAAAATTTCTTCTGAAATACTAGCTAATCGGAATATTTATAACAAGATATTTCCTTAAAAAAATGATTTGTTCGATTAATTAGTACTTTTAATTTGTATGGTATTCGCTTCAGTATCTTACGGAATCTGATAATTTTTCTCTCGAAATAATCTCAGGCAGGTATCGGCGACAGCATTGTCATAAAGAATTCCCTTATTTTTCTCGATCTCTTCCATGGCTGCCTTAATGCCCAAAGCCGAGCGATAAGGCCGGTGAGAAGCCATAACTTCCACCACGTTAGCCACAGCCATAATGCGGGCATCTATAAGAATTTCATTCCCTTTCAGATTTCTTGGATAGCCGGATCTATCAATCCGTTCATGGTGCTGGTAAACAATTTGTGCCAGCGGCCAGTGGGATTCTATATTATTGATAATATCGTATCCGCTTGGAAGGCTTCGACAATATCTCCGCGGGGATTGATAATTTTACGATGTCAAGGGTGAAACAAGTGCAACGGTTGTTTTGCGATCCTCTATTATACGCCCTTATTGTCTATTTTTAAGAATAGATTAACCCCTGTTGCCTCGGATTCAATTGAAACCGAATCAGGATCAGCGCCCGCTTTACCGGCCAATTCAGTCAACTGAGCTACATCTCTATGGAATAGAAACCACTCCACCAATTCCATACAATCCCTTGATGGATTTAATGTTGAAAAATTACCAATAACCATTTTTCCATTTATTGTTAACATTTTCATTAATGAGCGTAGCAGGAGTACAAACTTTTTATTGTCAAGATAATCAAAAAATCCAGCAGACCAGATTAAGTTGTACTGTTTTTCCGAACGGAAACGAAATGCGTTTTCACAAAAGAAAGTAATATCCGAACCATTGAGCAGTTGTTTGGAGTATCCTATGGCATTTGAATCCATATCCAGACAATCAAAATGTATTTTTGACAATGGATGTTCACATTTGTATTCATAAATATCACGACATGGGCCGCTAGCCACATCCAACACGGTCGGTCCTATAATCTGTGATCTGTCAATTTCAGATAATATGTTCTTAAAATATTCTTTCCTGTTTCGCACTGCTTTGAATGCAGTCTGCCAATGAAAGAATTTATCCCAATTTTCCAGATGTTTTTTTGGTGAAATCCATCCCATATAAATTCTATCTATTATTTCATAATCACCGCGGTAGCCATGGGGGTTTTTGTACACAAATCCTTGCAAGGTATCTTCCGAAAAAGCTTCCCCGCAAGCCGCCCACAACTCCCTGATTTGAGCGCGAGAAATCTTACCCTCTTTAAGCATAGGGTTTATATAAGAATAATAATCGTTGAGCTCAACATACTCACTTGGTTCAGGTCCTCCTCGTTCCACTAACGACATCAGGTAATTTTTCATCTTCTTTAATTCATTACTTCCTTCTTCTTGAGAATATAACTCCGAGCAAACCCTGTCTTTTCCGCTCTTTTTTCCCTGGTACATAAGATGATCAACCCGGTTAACGAAGGCTTTTATGTCTTCCTGTTTCCTGTACTGCGCAACCCCAGTGCTCACTGTAAGATAGACTTGTTTACCCGGTGATGGAGAAAAATTCTCTTTTTTTAATTCCTTTCTGATTCTTTCCGCATTAACAATGCCTTCCTCGCATGTTGTCATGGGCAAGATGACTGTAAATTCCTCACCGCCATAACGATAGGCGGAATCCGCCTTGCGGAGACATCTTTTTATCACCCGGCCGAGTCGCAATAAAACCTGATCTCCCTCAATATGGCCGTAAGTATCGTTGAACGCCTTGAAATCGTCTAGATCAATAAGGAGAAGGGATAATGGCTGTTCATGGCGATCCAGTCTATCAATTTCCATTTTAAGTTGATGGTAAAAATGCCTGGAATTATAAAGCTGGGTGAGGTCATCAATAATACTCAATTCGCGATATCTTTCTTCGCTGTCTCTAACCTCCTTTTCCAACCGCTTGCGTTCGGTGATATCGCGGGATACCGCCTGAAAGCCTGTAACTTTGCCATCTTCCAGAATAATCAACTGAGTATTTTGCCCAAGCCAAACCTCCCGGCCATCCTTCGTGATAATGGGATATTCTGAATATGTATTTTGAATCTTCTTTACGAACTGACGGCCGAAGAACTTAATGGCTTCGTCACGCAGGTCCGAACGAATAAATGTCGGATAATGTTTCCCAATAATCGCCTCTTCTTCATATCCCGTAATACGGATCGTCGACACATTTACGAAAGTGAAAAGGCCATTATTGTCCGTCCTGAAGACTATATCGCTCGCATTTTCCACCAACGTCCGATAACGCTCCTTGCTCTCCCGTAGCGCTTCGAGCGCAGCCTCCCTTTGGGACTCCGCCTGCTTGTGACCTGCGATTTCTAGTTCCAGCGCCCGATTAATGATCTGATAATCCGCCGTTCGCTTTTCCACACGCTCTTCCAGTTCCTGATTAACCTGATTAATCTTTTCCCGCTCTATATCCAGTTGTTGCGTCAGGAAAAAATCACGCCGGGCATAGAATTCGATGGAATAACAGGCCATCATTCCAATGACGTTTGCGCTGATGAAAAAAAAGTTGTTGTTGAGCAGAATGGCAACGGGCGTTGGACTGAGCCAGATAGCGACGATTTCGTACAATACCACCTGCACCCATCCGG